>DKOI01000055.1 GCA_002469885.1 Legionellales bacterium UBA7366
CTCGATGCGCGGCTCCTGCTTTGAGCCTCCCTAATATTCTAGGAGTGGATAGGCTCCTGCTTAACATGAGTGGCTCAGCTCCGCTCGCGCTCTGAAGTAGCGTCAACGAAGCTAACCTTAACATAGGCTGCTGTTGAGTCATTCCAGCAATTTGTCTAGCCCATAGTGATGAAATATCTTCCTTCGCATCGGGGGAGGGAAGGGGGAATGGGGATACTCGCTCTCTTGGAAGTAGAGAGGCTGCTGAGGAGGTCGTTGATGCAAGAGAAGTATTAGAATCTGTCAACGGACTTCTAAAGCGTAACTCTGGATAAAGGTCCTCTGGAGATTCTTGAGGGAAAGGAGATGTTTGTGACAAGCTTGGCGCTGGGCTAGCGGATTGCGTCAATCGCAGAGAGTCCTTGCTATGGCTCCCTATATGGAAAGAAAGGAGGTGAGCTGATACTAGTTCCTCCGAGCTTCGGGGAGTTTCAAGAGGCTGCGGATGGCTTTCTAAGCCCGGTCTCGACTCTTGAGCTTGGCGTAACTTAGCCAAGTCCTGCCGTAATTTTTTTTTCATGGGCGTGTCAGGAGCAGGCGCTTGGATTTTTTCGCTTTTTTCCAATTCATTTTTCATAATTTTTTTGCACTCAGATTATTTATTGTTAATATTTTGAAAGCAAATATCCCATTCCGATGCTTGTCATTGGAATAACAAGATCTCTCAAGCCTATTTGGAAGAAATATGTGCTTGTTGATATGTGAGTCATTGGTATAAGGAATAAAAAATCTAACGCCCAGTTGATTAGCAACCAAAGGCAACCAATTAAAAAGCCTTCTTTTAAAAACTGGGAAGATTTTACGCCTCGGAAATATATACACAGAAAAAAAGTTGCGGTAAAGGAGCTCAATAATAACATAATTGTTTTCAATGTTATGATGTTGAACAGCGGGGCGCCCGAAGGCGTCCAGAAGAAAAAAGCGGATAAAAAAGGAACGGCCCACGTGATAACACCGAAACCAATCATTTTAGCTGTTTTTTCCATATCGCATCCTTGTGTAAAGTTGAGTTTATTATACGAGGAATTTGATCATCATACAAATCATGAGCAGCCCTTAAGGTTGTTTTAAGGTTTTCTTTAGGTGCTTGCTTTATAATTGATTCATAAAAAAAAATAGAGCAAGGAAAGTTATATGCACCAAAAGAACGTCACTTTATCCAAACAATTTTTCAATGAAAATCCAATGGTAAACGATTGGATTTCAAAAGATGGAAATGCTTTAGTGCTCCGGGTTACCGATCTTTTAACATTAGAAGAAAAGCATATATACGTTAACAAAGCGGATAAGCTTGGTGGTGGGGCTCATGGCTCAGTCTACAAAGGTATATACCTGGAGGGTGAGGGCGGTATCGTTGCCGTCAAGGTTTTCAACAAGGATAAAAGAGTTAGCACTAAATTGGAAGTGGTTGTATCTGAGGCAAAACACATTGGGATTGCACACAAAATAGCAGCGCAGCCGATATTCTCAAAGAAAAAATTCTATATTGTGATGGAGTATATCAATGGGCGTCCATTAGCAAAAAAGGGCGAATTGAACCCTGATATAGCTAAGCTTGATTTTGAGGAGCGAGTTGAGATTGCGTTTTTCTTGTCACAGCGCTTGTTTGAAATCCATCGAGGTAAAGCGCCTATGTTGCACCTGGACATAAAAGCCGAAAACATTTTATTGGACACTAAAAGGAAACTAGCAAGATTTGTTGATTTTGGTTACGCCAAAGTTATTCCCACGGAGTCAACAGGCTTAGTTTCTCTAGAATATCCTCGCGGTACAACAGCATATTGTGCGCCAGAGGTTATGTTAGCATCAAAGGCGAGCGAAAAATCTGATATTTTTTCATTGGCATTGGTTTTATTAATATTATTTTCATCCAAAGATCCTCAAAAATTCAGGAATGAAAAATGGCATAAAGTTAAGGATGCGCTCGAAAAAAAAGATCTGCTAAAAACGGAACAAAAAAAGAATCCCGATCAGCGGCGTTTTAACAGAGAATCTGTTTCTCAACAATATTGCTATACAGGATTCTGTAATGAATTAGAGGCGCCAGACCTTGGCTTTAATGCTAAAGCTGCGCTGTTAGGTTTCATTATGCAAATGGGATCTTTGAATCATGATAAGCGTCCAGGTACGGCAATGCTAGCGGAGTTTATGCGGGTCTTGAATAACGCGTGCAAAATCAATCGGTATAACGCTACCGCTAAAGCTATCGATAAACGTTCACTTTTTTCTGATAAAAATAAAGCATTGCTGCAAGCGCATGAAGCAAAAGGCGCTCAGGTGTTATTGGGCGGCTGTAAGTTAACCCGATGAGCCTCAAGCTAGCCGTTATGGCTTCATTTGGCGCCGATCAGGCCTTATAAACCCCTGTATATCAACCCCCGGACCACCTACTTCTGATAATGAGAGTACTCAGAAATAATGGGTGTATCGGGGTCTGGCCCTATCTACGTTGTAGCCTGCACAAGCGGCACGCAGCGTCGTGCCTGCAGCATTAATTTACATCCCGGAGGCGCGTTCACCTTGTTCATTTGTGCGGGCTACGGCATGACGCGAGTTCAACTTGGTATCGTCTTCCTCACAGTTAAATAGAGCCCATAAGTGTACGCAGCATTTCAAAGCGATGAGACCCTACTCCCGAATTACTTTGGTCGCACAACGACCCTTTAATCATCCAGGACTTTAAAATGGTGTGATCAAGGTCACCTTCTGCATAATGCCCAAGGAAAAATCTTGCTATTGAAAGGCGCGTTTGGAGTTTAGCTTTCTGAGTAGCGAACATGACCCCATCAACCCACTCCCCTGCGTTAACCCAGTACTCTGGATTATTATCTATGTGAACCATAATAGTTTAATAAGTATTTACTCACTCTCGGTCAGTACGTTGCATGGTCATCAATTTTTGTAGGATGATCAAATCTTTAAAGCAATAGGAAAATGGAACCGTGGTTTTACCGGATAAACTAGGCGGAAATTGTTTTGTGATAGCGAGACGAAATATGCGGTAAGCTGATAAGTTGATATTAGTGCGACAGTCAGTAAGTCTCTTTTGGTCACCTGAGGAATCTTGGATCGGTGTTTTAATCAAAAGCAAAGCAATCTTAAAAAATAACTCAGGATTGGCGGCGTCAATAAGCCCTCTTCTCAGTCTGATTATATTTATGATCCTACGGGGTTCATTATCATAGTTGGCAGGGTTCTCGACCCCTTTGAGGTATGGGTGCCTGGCTATCTCGCGTTGAATATCTTTTAGTAGCTCTTTAGTGTTTGATTTTGATTCTTTAAAGCCCACTCTCTCCTCATTATATTTTTTAGACACTTTAGCATGCTTGTGTATTAAGAGTAAACATATGCGCGCGCTGGGGTATGATACCACGGCCAAATGTCTAGGGGTCTGACACCACAACCTTGTGATTGGTACACGTTGCTAGTTATGTGGTGTCTGACCCCATGCCGAAACAAGGGGTCAAGTCTACCCCCTCCATATTTGTTTTAGAACAGTTATTTGTAACACCAAACCCAATAAGTGACTTTTCCACAAAATATGCTATAATGACTAGACAGACTAGTTAAGGGGAACTTTTATGAATCAATGGCAACTACAAGATGCTAAGGCTCGGCTGAGTGAGTTAGTAAAATGCGCAAACCGATCGGGGCCTCAGAATATCACGGTTCGCGGTGAACCCACTGCTGTCGTGCTTTCTTGGGATGACTATCAACGGTTAACTAAGCCTAGCGAATCATTTGCTGATTTTATCTCAAAATCACCTTTAAAAGGTGTGGAGCTAGAGGTTGAAAGAGACAAATCCAAAACCAGGGATATAGATCTATGAGTTATTTACTAGACACCAATATTGTTTGTGAGCTTGCAAAAAAAGCGCCTAATAAATCTGTAACAAAGTGGATTAAACAAGTTCCTGAAGATAACCTTTATTTAAGTGTTATCACTGTTGGTGAAATTAGAAAAGGCGTCGAAAAACTTTCTAACTCAGCAAAAAAAAATCGCTTACGTATTTGGCTAGAATCAGACTTACCCGACTGGTTTCAAGATAGGTTGCTTGATATCAACACTGATGTTTCCGACCGTTGGGGAATCTTACTATCCAATTGCAAGCGAACGCTTCCAGCGATAGACAGTTTAATCGCAGCAACAGCGCTACACTATGATTTAACACTCGTCACAAGAAATGAAAAAGATTACAAAGACACAGGCGTCACGCTTATCAACCCGTTTTAATAACTAGAGACTGGAATGGCCTCTGCACTTGGGCACGCAGCATTGCTGCTTTTGTTTTTTCAGTGGCTAGCGGTCGCGACTCTAGATTCTCCCCTTCATACTGCCTCACGGAAGACTGAAAAAAGAAAGAGTGATTTTCTTTAATAGCGTATTTCAATTCAGCTGCAATTCTAGACATTGGCTCAGACGAGATCGAGAATCGTTTTTCTCTTTCACCTGTTGGCAGTGCTTCGATAGACTTAACCAACCTTGCAGTAAGGCGCGCAACTATTTGAGTTAACGCTTTGTTGAGCGCAGGCGCCGCCACTTCCAATTGGACGGTAACTGTCAGCATCATCACAGACGCGACAAACAGCTCTTCTAAGCGCAACGCTTGGGTTCTCTTGTTCCCAGGCTCTCTGCATCGCTATGTAATTGAATTGATTATGCATGGTTGCCCCCTCTTCTCGCATGAAGCGGATTGTATATTATTAGCTCATCCGTGACAATGGAAATATAGGGTCTGAGTTTAAATCGATGGTCGAGCAGGATTCGTAATATTTTGAGCTTTCCACATCTCTTGATACAGGTCACAGCCTTGCAAAAGCGCGTCGTGTGTTCCTGTATCTAACACCCGCCCTTTGTCTAGCACAATAATTCTATCAGCAACTCTCGCTTCAGAAAGCTTGTGGGTAATCATCAGTCTTGTTTCACCCGCTGTATTTTGCATCACACCCTCTAGAACGTGTTTCGCGACAACGCCGTCTAATGCTGACGTGATCTCATCAAGCATGCGAATAGGCGCTCTTTTCATCAAGCCTCGTAAAACAGCAACGCGTTGCTGCTGTCCGCCCGATAATTGATTGCCATTATCACCCACTTGCTTATCTAGCCCACCCTTTAAATTAGCAATGAAGCCATCTAAGTTTCCTTGCTTTGCCAGCGCCATGAGCCCCTCATCTGTGACGGCATTCGAATCTTTAGCAGCAAATACAATATTTTCACGGACACTTCCATGCGTAAGACTTGGATCTTGCCCTATGAGTGCAATTTGCGACTGCAGTGACTGTCGATTAATGGTTGAAATATCATGGCCGTCAATCAAAATTCTCCCACTTGATGGCTTATAATATTTATAAAGCAGTTTGAAAATACTCGATTTTCCGCCGCCGGATTCGCTGATAAGAGCAACTGTTTCTCCTTGTTTAATTTCAAATGAAAGATCCTTTAGTACGGGTCCCGTTTCCTCCTTGTTTTCTCTTAGCGGATAACTAAACGAAATGTTTTCAAATTTAATGCTCGGTGCATGTTTTATCTCAAGCTCAACGCCAGGCCTTTCACTGATGATTTCAGGATTTATAGCTAGCTCATTAAAAACAAACTTAAGATCAGGGTAGCCTCCAAATAGGCTGTTGAGCGCCTTACCCACATTCGGTAGCATAATTGACAGTTGATTGAGGTAGGTTAATAGTAAAATAAAGTCTTGCTCATTGAGTTCTCGCTTTTGGATGCCATTAGCAACATACAAGGCTGCTGCCAGCATTCCTAAGCGTGGAATCATAATATGGCCACGACCCACTCGCAAAGGCGTAACCAGTTTATTGATTTCTGCGGATGCAGAATCAATGATCGCTTCTTTGATGAGTTTTATTTCTGATGGGTATTTATTAAAATCATGAATTATCTTATATTGCTTTAAAGCACGCTGAATCTTCCCCCAATTTTTATTCCCTGCTTCACGCATCCTGTCTTCTGAGTCAACCACAGGTTTTGTCGTCATCGCGGAGTACGCAGTGAATGCGCCAGCCATCGTTGCGATTCCAGCTCCCATGCCAGGGCCATATCGAGTTGAGAGCACTGTAACAGCCATTGTTATCTCAAGCATCGTGGGGATGATCGTGGTAAAAACGGTTGAGGCATTACTCATAACACTAAAACCTTTGTTGACCAGATATAACTGATCTGAAAATGGGGTTTCGAAATGGTATTGAAGCGATCTATTTAACTGATGATCAACAATCTTTGTAATCATTACTTTATTATTATTCGCCGTCACAGGGGCCATGACTTCTTCTCGATAATTAGGAATGAGCTGCCCTAAGGTATAAGCAGTAATTAACATAAGTGCGAGAACTTCCGGCGTAAGCGATTCTTTCTCCTCCCTAAGGGATTCAAGCGTTACACCTAAAAGATACGGTGCAACAAAATTTAACATTGTGCCAACACAGGTTAACAAGGTGGTGCACATGATTCTTGACTGATTCTCTTTAGCAAACACAATTGTGCTTAAGCTTTTTACCACTTCCCAGGCAGGTTCACTTCGAGCGTTCTCGGCCTTCGCCTCGCCAAGCTCAAGGTATGGCTCGGGCACCCTAGGCGCCAAGAGTGAAATGCTCTCATCGATTTCTTTTATCTCTTCTTCAGCAGGTTTTCGTGAAAACAATCCTAGACCTTTAAGCATGTTATTACCTCCCGTTAAATATCAGCGCCGTCAGGCTTGCATGATGGTGTGTCAAAAGGCGAACTATAGCTATTCTCCGACTGATTCTCGTCATCATCAGCTTTACTGCTATTGCCAAGTGTCGGCTCTGTCTGAAATGGCGTACCTGTAAAGTGATTCATGTTTTCAGGATATTCAATAACTGAAAAATCATTTCTGTTTTCAATCTCGTTTGTATGTTGCTTAAAAACATTCATTGGTAATAATTGCTTACTGGCTAATCGCTCAATAAAAGCATCATACAATGACACTGGCGATAGCATGATTTGCAAAGACTTCACATTACCGTCATCGTCAGTCATAACCTTCGCGCAATCCTTGGTGATGCCGTGCTCTACTTTAAAAGCAGCTAGCTCCTGTAGTACGGCTGAAGCGTAGGTGTTTAACGCATCGCTCTGTTCTTGTGTTAGCGCCTTAGGTTCACAGCTTAACTGGATTGAAAAAACACCGGCCTCTCTATCACTCTCGATAACGAGTAATTTATCTGTTAATAATTGCGAGATGACCGCTAACACATTCGGTGCAACTTCAGGGTGATGTTCGCCCACTGTTAATTCGAGTGAATCATTAACATATTCGTTTTCAGCACCTGTTATTAACGCATTGGTTTGATTCCCCAAAGCAGCGCTACTGGTTTTATTCGCTTGATCTTCTTGCTCATACCCACTTGCGGTGCTTGAAGCTCGCGGACATACGCAGTCCTCTATATCGAATAGGCACCGACCGCAGGTTGGCTTGTTAACGCTCTCATTATTCATCATAGTTCCTCGAATCATTAGTTGAGCAACAACTATACAGGTTCTGTGCTTTTTGTATGTATAGGACTTGTTAACCCGTTGATATTTACAGAATAAATAGCACATGCCAAACTGCTAAAATGTATTTACAATAGAATATGATGCTTATATAAAGGAATTCCCTGTGGGTGAATCGATTTTACTCGTTGAAGACAACGCCAAGCTTGCAGCCCTTTTAAAGGAGAGACTGTTAAAGCGCGGCTTTGAAGTCAGTGTGGAGCCTAGAGGTGACAAGGCTGTTTACCGAATCATTCGCGAACAACCTGATCTTGTAATACTGGACATCATGCTGCCTGGCATGGACGGAAAACAAATTTGTCATACCGTACGCAGTGAGTTCAAGGGTAAAATTTTAATGCTAACAGCCTTAGATGATGATCATAGCGAGGTTAGTAGCTTAAACCTGGGTGCCGATGATTATTTAACAAAACCCGTTTCTGAAGAAATTTTACAAGCACGCATCACCGCCCTGTTCCGAAGACCCAGCCTGGTTGAGCCACAAAAAAACATGACATTTGGCGCTCTCACGGTTGACCTTCAAAGAAAAGAGGTGTTTCTGTCAGGCAGCTCAATAGACTTATCGCCCTCTGAGTTCGAATTGTTTTCATTGTTAATCATTAACCATGATACGACATTGAGTCGTGACGCCATTACGCGCGCTTTGCGTGGACATGATTACGACGGCGTAGATAGATCCATTGATATCAAAATTTCACGCTTTCGAAAACTCTTCAATGACAATGAAAGCAAACCAAAAAGATTTAAGACGATTCACAAGAAAGGTTATATGCTGGTCTCAACTGCATGGAGCAAACATGATTAAACTTTATTTAAAAACGGTTGTGATCGCAATCATACTGTTGAGCTTATCCATCGTGGTGTATTTTTCAGGTTACAACTATATCATGAACACTGGCACTCAAAAAATTGATTTGATATTGGATCAAGGCGGATTTGCAGAAATCCAAAGAGCCTTGGCGAAAACACCTAAAGTACAATGGCAAGAAGAACTTGATAAATTAAGCTTACTGGCAGGCAGAAAAATATCGATAACCAAGATCGCCGATATTGATTTGATATCTTCTCAGCGCGAGGCAATTTATAGAAATGAAATCATTTTCAAGGGGAGTGATTGGATATTTCTAAATTACGTAGCGTTAGACACCGACGTTTATCAACGCATTCCAGAAACGGACCTTGCGGTAACGATGAAGCATGGCGTCAGAGCAAATGATACGATCAGTTCAGCCTCTCAATTTATGGTGAGATTAATATCGGCTAGACTTTTTGGGGCGACACCACGAAATCAAAAATTAGTTTTAACCAAGCTAGAGAAGCAATATGGCTTTCCAATACACCTTTACTCAAAAGACAGTGCCGCCCTACCCGAAAAAATCAAAACACAACTTCAGACAAATAATCTGGCATTTCAAGCGCCAGAGAATGGTTACATTATCAATGAGCTTTTTTATAATTTTCCTGCAAGAAGCGAGGTGTTAGCGCTAGGCCCGATCTCATACACACCGGTAGCGCATCGTATAACCGATATTCAAAATAACTATTTTTATACGTTTGTTATACTCGCACTATTCTTTGTGTTTGCGCTAACATGGCTGTTTAGCCGAAATGTGAGAAAGATTTTCACGCTAACGCAAGAATACGGACGTGGAAACTTTAGCAAACAAATGCTGCTTGGCCGAACGTCAGTATTGCAAGGGGTTTATGAAAACATTATCGGCATGGGTGCCAGTCTTCATGCTTTAATTGAATCACAAAGAAATATGTCACGTTTTGTAGCTCACGAAATTCGCACACCACTGTATTCAATGCAGCTCGCAACCGATTCGCTAGGCGAGATAGAGGGGTTGCCAGTAGAAGCTAGAAAATACATAGCAGGCTTTAAAGAGGATATTGATGATCTTAACGAGTTAGTCGCTCAATTTTTATTATACTCACAAAGTAGCAGTCACGAGTTAAGAATAATAAAATCGGTAAGTGATATTAAGAGCTGGCTTTCAGGAGTGGTTTCGCGTCGCCAATCAAATGATATCGCTGTAATATTTGAATGCGACGAGCAAGATAATATAGATGTTTCTTTTGACTCCAAAATACTAAAGCACGTTATTGACAATGTCCTGCTTAATGCTTTGAAGTTTGCAGAGCACAGCGTCGTGGTCACGCTGTTGCGCGATAAAACCGGCGTTCGAATTAATATAGAAGATGACGGACCTGGTATCGCGCCTGAGGATAGCGAGAAAATCTTTGAGCCCTTTGCCACGCTAGATGCATCAGATACAGGCACAAAACATGTTGGCTTAGGGCTTGCGATCGCAAAATCAATCGTCTTGTTACACCATGGCGCTCTCTTTGTTCAAGAATCTGATTTAGGCGGATGCCTGTTTGTTATTAAGCTTCCTGATTAAATTGAATGTAGCCCCGATCACAGAAGCCTCACTCAGGCTTAAGCATGGGAAGAGTAAACGTGTCGGATGAAAAATCTCCTGCACTCTCTGGTGCAATCGACGCAAGCACTTCATCCATTTGCTGAGGCGTAAAACCAAACTGTGTCATCTCAGGTAATGGACCCTTTGGCATCGGTAAATCCATTCGTCTCTGCCTTTTTTTTAATGGCTGAATGGACTCCGCTTTGTCAGAGCTGCTCAGCTGTCTATTGTGTTTCTTTTTCTTTTTCTTTTTTAACGTTTCTTTTTTTTCAGGCTCCTTTGAAATGGTTACTGGGTCTTCATCTGTCATCTTTGGAGAAAAAAAACGTGAAGTGCTAGAGCTAGGCGTCATATCTTTGTCAGATTCAGGCGAAGGAAAGATCTTGTGAAGTTGTTGATACAGCGCACTAGACGCGGCCGTAGGTGCGGCGGGAGGTACGCGACATGAAATTTTAAAATGCGTGCAAAGCCCTGTGATCTGAATCTTGAGAGCAAGAGCTGCGTCCGATTCTTTTTTGGTGAGTTTCTTTTCCGTGAAATCTAAGTCGTCCTTGTGCATGCAGTTCTCTTTGTGTTGTGAAAAGGGAGTAACAATATAACCTAACATCACTTTTCTGTCATCTGAGAATTAATGATCGTTATCACTATTGCTCACTTTAGTTAATCCGTATATTAATCTAGGTGAACAAATGAACTTCAATACATTTATAGCGAGAACTGTTAGAATGAAAGGATATCGCAATAATAAAAGAGCAAAAAATGTCCTTTAAACAATCTGGCAACGGCATAACTGAATTACACAAAGCTGTGCAGCAAAATAGCACCAAAAAGGTAACTGCACTTCTTGAAAAAAAAGCTGATGTAAACGCTCAAGATATCAATGGTGAAACTCCCTTATACTCAGCTGTATTAACAGGCAGTAGTTTAATAGTCGGGTTGTTTCTACAGGCTAAGGCAAACACGGAATTAAAACTTGAGTTCAGTGGAACACCGCTACAGCAAGCCGCGGCAAGTGACAATTTAGAAATAGCTTGCATGCTATTAGAAGCCGGGGCAAATCCAGCGGCGCTAAAACAAACGGCATTTTTAATAAAATTTAAAGAACCTCTCATAACTGCACGGGCTACGTTCTTTATGCGTAAACACATAGGGAGTTTTGTTGTGCCTGTGAAAACAGAGTTGGAAAAACATATACCAGACCCTAACCTTAGCAAGATTGTACTTGATTACACCGCCCCACTTGATACTTCAATTCTAACAACGGCGACACAAGAATTAACAAAAACGAGACCATCAAAAACCGCATAATTAGTTCTCGTATATATCCACATTCTTTGTTAACATCCCTCCCAAATATCTTATAAAAAAAGGAGTTGGTTATGTTAACAGGGAACGGAAAAGAAGTCACAGCGAAGCAATTGAAAAAAAACGGTAGTGGAATACACGCCAAAAAAAAGGCAAAGCAAAATCTAAAGCTTTAGTCGAACAAAAATCGTATGTCTCGCCATACAGTATCGAACGGCCGCTCGATTATATTATTATTCATAACCGATCAAAAAACGCAGCCAATTTTGCTGCAAGAAAACTAAAAGAAGCATGGCCAGGCGTCAAACTTATTCATGTAGTTCAAGGTGACCGAGACCCTATTCCTGGTTCTGACTTTGTCGTGTGCATTGACGGAAAAAAATGGAATGACATGGCCCATTTTAAAACGCAATTTGATGAGCTAGCAAAAAGAACCCCCGCGTTAGCAACAGGACTTCGAAAGCTAGCGGCTAATCCAAAATTTAGAAAAGGCGAGCTGGGATGCAATGAAACTTATTCAGTATTATCTGATCGCCCTGTTGATAAAGGCGTCTCACAAAAGATTCATGAGACATTGAGCTCAACAGTGACGCCGTTTGTGACACATGGATACCGTTCTGGAGAAAGCGTTGAAGACCAACCCTACCCAACACGTGGACAGATGGGTAAGTTTAATAAATTCATGAAAGAGTTACGGTTTGAAACAACTCCTGTAACCCCTTTTTCTCAGTGGGTATCACATAAAAATTACAAGCTTTATATTCAAGCGCTGAAGAAACACATTTCTGCACATGGTGGCGCAATGACAACCGTCATGCTTGATGTTTTTCAATCCTCATACGATCAAGAGTCGGTGTTAACGCAAAAGGCATCGGCTGTTATGGCGGCTAAATTGGCTGCTAAGTCTGGTGTTGTGATTGGGTTTGAAACCGGTGGCGCACAATATCAAGCAAACTTGATGCGTCAATTTTGTTGGTTGAATGTGCTGTTGGAAGGCTGCCCTCCCAATCTGGCCTCTCACTCTTTAACGCGCTCAAAATGGCTGAACGGACTCACGATTAAAACACCTGCACAACAAGCATTTGTGTTTAATACGATAGCCTCTGAAATTGCTAAGCATTATGGTTGGAGTGATGCAGAAGCTGAGTTTATTCCGTGGATGCCCAATAATTTCCACGCAGGAAATCATCCGGAGCAAGATATAACAACGCGATTAATGTTGCGCGCCAAGCTAGCGGTTATACCCAACTTTGCGTGGGATCCGCGCTATACAGACGAACATTTTTCAGGCTGGGTTGATCGTCAAATCACCCTTTTTTCGGAAGAAAAGAAAACCTTAATTCAGATTCGAATTAAGAATGCGGGTCAAGGCTCTGATTGGTCGGCGGATGAGATTGTAAAGAAGGTCCAGGTCATCAGGGCACGGTTTAAAAAGTGCGGGTTAGAAGACCCTATCATCTATATTCATAACCATGAGTTTAATGGACAAGCTGCACACATTGGCGCAGAAGCTCTGATAAGGTGTCAGGCCATGGGTTACAGATTGCTGGTTGTTGATTCAGCACCTCCAGGCACATCACACAATTCAAATCTTATTGTGTCTGCTGCACTTAAGATGACGCCAGAAGAAAAAAGTAAATTGCATCAATATAATCGTGGTGTGAAAACACTATTGGATTTAACGCGTCGTTTTAATAACAGTCCTGCAACGCAGATTTATCAAAACCCCTACTCCAAAATGGCGGGTGGAACTAACTCATCTGATCTAGCTGATTCCGTAAAGTTAGGCATTCCGGTTCATGAGATGAGCGAAGCGATTTAGCTAGCTAGAGCCGTTTTGGGGTTGGGTACGCCAGTGACACCTTTTTCTGAATATATTAAACAAACAGGTTTTGCTATCTGGCTAAATGACGGCATTCAACCTAAAACTGTTGAAGCGACAAAAAAATAAATGATGGAAGGTGGAAAGCTTGCTATCGCTGATAATATTTTAAAAGGCTTACAGGATTAGAAAACCTTGTTCCCGCCTCAGCCCATTGTTAAGCAATTGCTAAAAAATCACGGATTATCTCCTGAGCCCGTCGAGGAAAAAACTCAGGAATTTGTTTCTTTGGATGGAAGAGCAAAACATAAAGATCTGCAAGCGTTATTACCTAAAACAAAAGTAACCAACCGCGAGATCGCAACTGTAGAAGCGTTTGGTAATATTGGTTTAAACTTTTTGAAAAAACGCAATGCCGCAGATCCTAGCAAAGGGCCAAGTAACATGACGGCAATGATGGATAGCCCTGAGTTCGCGCACAGTGAGTTCAAAGAAGTGGGTGACTCATTTGCCTTGTACGGGAAGACGATTACAATTACTAAAATAGCGCCCTCCAAGCAAGCTGGGAAAATTGACGTTGATTAGAGTTATGAAGGTCACAACATTCGCACTGTTGGCATTGATCCCAAGCAAATTACTTCTGCGGCAATTAAACAGGTCAGGTATGTGAAAGATAAAGCGAAAGAAGTCGGCGCATCAATGCCAAGTTCGATTGTTGGATTTTTTGTGAAACCTGGCGACAAAGTTAAAAAAGGTCAACCCGTTGTCACCACTGAAGCGATGAAAATACAGCACTCTCTTTTAGCACCCGAAGACGGTGTTGTTGAAAGTATTCATGAGTTTGATAAAAGTGATCCAAGCAAAAATATTGTTGAACGCAACGAAGTACTTTTGACGTTGAGATAAGCACCCCCGTCATCCCGACCCACACGCCGGGGTCCATTCTAATTAAAATGGACCCCGGATAATGCTGCGCATTTCCGGGGAGACGCGGAATTAAAAGTAAAACATACCTTACTCTCACAACCGGGGCAAAGATGCTATAATAGCCAAAAGGAGCAAACATGGAACTATTAAGACAACATTGCGCCATCCAAGAAGCTGAGCATTTGGCCGCCTTGCTGCGATCCCGCGGCATTGTCACCTTTATCTCAAATAAACAAACACACGTTACTGGCAGCTTCACAACAGGCGCAAACTCCGTCTCGTTATGGGTGGTGTTAAAAAACCAGTTCGACGATGCTGAGGCGCTGATAAACAATGAAGAACATAATGTCACAACTGGGCTGAATGAAAAAGAGCTCAAAACTCTAGAAAAACAAGTTCAAAATTTTAAGTCGTCTACCTTAGACGGTTTATACCACATTGTTGCAGGCGCAGTGTTAATTGCTATTGTTGTGGGTGGGCTCGTTTTCGGTGTTCACACCTGGCTTGCTTAGCGCTCAATCAAGCAACTGACACTTTCCATCACCCTACCCCAGTGGCGCTCGATTTTTAGCATGTCTCTTTCAGCAATATCCGTAAACGCACTGAAACATTTAAACCAAAAAAACAAACATACACTTGATAGCGTTTTCTCACCGAGCTTCGTTTGAAAGCAGTGCTCAACAACTTTAAAAAATGATTGGTTTGCAATATAAAATTGTTTATCAATATTGTCTTTTGATAACCCTTCATCAGATTCAGGATCAAAGTCTTCAAGTTTTTTGGTGAGCTTAGGCGTGAGTGAATCGGTATTGTCATTGATTTTGCGTGCGCTCAATGTTTTTGTCATGTCGCGCATTAATTTGGTGATGGGTAACATCAGCTTTTCAATTTCAAGCAGCCATTCTTCTTGCTGCTTGTTATCTAAATTGTGTGTCCAGGAAATAAGGCGCGCCCATTGATAGAACAACGCTAGCTTGATCACGATGGGAGAAACACGAATATCAAGCAGTCTTACAATCTCATTTTCAAAGTTTTTCATCGCCCCTAAAAAGCGCGAGCTTTGGTTTTCGACTAGCTCTTCCCAGTCCTTTTCAAAATCACTGTAGATAACTTCCGATGCTTCAACCATATCTGGTATCATGCGAACTCCATTGTGTATATAACACTACAATCATAATCCAAAATGCAGTTTTGTGGTAGCAGATAAGCGCTCTAATTATGGTTTTTTTCTCCGAAAGTGCCGAGATTTAGTCGTCGTAACGACAAGCTGGCTCATTGTGGGTGAATGGTAACCAACCGTTAAACGCAAGAAAGATTGCAATCGACGGAACGATGATTGAAATCAGCGCTGTTAAGTTATATCCACCTAATGCAATCAGCGTATCGTGATAAGGCAAGACGATGCCAAACGTTGCGATTAATAAAAATATAATGCCATACACCATAGATTGAACCGTTTTAAGAAGCCCATTTTTCCAGTTAATGTGTGAGCGACGCAGTTTGTGGTATTCATGCGTAGCGATAACGGCATAAACCCCAAGGATAACGCCAATGATTGCAATTATGACGCTGCGCGCATTCGGCAAGAGGTAGTATTGACAGTAAACACTAGAACTTATAATCAGTAAACAATAAGGAATGGTGAGAAATGCGATCGTGCGACTGCGGCAGTGCTGTAGCGTGGCACCTAGAGAAAATATCACCCAACCATCAATAGCGACGGCTGGATTATTATTGAATACGGCTATGGCGAGGTTAAGAATAGCGAGTATGTAAAAGCCAATAGCAATACGTCTAATAACTGACTCAGCACCCTTGACGGTCTTCACTGAAAAAAAGCGATTCCATTGCTCAATGATCTTGTGCTTCACGGCCTAACTCCTTGGCTGATATCATCTATTAATAATACTAACACATGATTGGGCGAATTCAATCCCATGTGTGCGTATATTTTAATCTAAAACACGCGATACAGCCACACGCCAGCCCTGATAAAGCGCCTCTCTCCTCTCTTGTGTCATGTTAGGCGTGAAGGTTCGGTTTGATTGCCACAAGTCACTCACTTCTTCTAATGAGGTGTATAACCCAGCGCCCAGACCTGCGAGATAGGCGGCTCCCAGTGCGCTAGTTTCAAGGCAGCTCGCGCGCTCAACTCGCGTACTTAATGTGTCGGAAAGAAACTCAAGCAACCAATCATTAGCGACCATCCCGCCGTCGACTCTTAGCTCGCCAGGAATTGCCGTACCGTCATTAATCATGGCTTCCAACAAATCACGCGTCTGGTAACAAACCGCTTCTAATGTTGCACGAACGATGTGGGCGCGATTCGAGTTTCGCGTTAATCCCAGCAAGGCCCCTCTAGCATGCGGATCCCAATAAGGCGCACCCAGCCCCGTGAAAGCAGGAACCAAATAAACGCCGCCTGTGTCATGAACAGACGCAGCAAGCTCTTCAGAATCTTTGGCATGATCAAGCAAACCCAAACCATCTCTTAACCATTGCACGCCAGCACCGGCAATAAAAATACTACCTTCTAGTGCGTACGTTGGCTGACCGTTGATGCGGTATAAAACAGTAGTCAGCAGTTTGTTTTGTGAAAAAACAATCTCTCCCCCCGTGTTCAACATCATAAAACACCCTGTTCCATAAGTGCTTTTAATCATGCCTGCTGAAAAACACGCTTGCCCGACAGTTGCGGCTTGTTGATCACCTGCCATGCCGGTAACAGGAATGGGTTTGCCGAAAAAAGAAGCGTCTGTGATACCAAACTCATGCGCATTGTCACACACCTCAGGTAAGAGCGACTTTGGTATATTGAAAAGCGTTAACAACTCATCATCCCAATCCAAGTTTTGAATATTAAAAAGCAATGTGCGCGATGCGTTTGACGCATCGGTCGCATGCGATTCGCCTTTCGTTAAATGCCAAAGTAAAAACGTATCAACCGTGCCAAAACACAAGCCGCCTGATTCCGCTTTTTCTCTTGCGCCTTCAACGTTATCGAGTATCCACGCGATCTTGGTTGCTGAAAAATAGGGGTCTAAAAGCAACCCTGTTTTTGCCTGTAATTTTCTAACGTCAATTTGAGCATTGATACGCTCACAAAGATCAGCGGTTCGTCTGTCTTGCCAAACGATCGCATTGTAAACGGGCTTGCCTGTGGCTCTATCCCAAACAATGGTTGTTTCCCGTTGATTTGAAATGCCAATTGCAGCAATTGAATCAGCTTTGAGTGACGCATTCTTGAGTGCAGCTTGGCAACATTCTATGACAGAATTTAAGATATCATCCGGGTTATGCTCAACCCAACCGTTTTGAGGAAAGTGTTGTTCGAACGCTATTTGATGCTCTGAGACCATCTCGCCTTGTTTTGTGAAAATCATAGCACGCGAACTGGTTGTGCCTTGATCGATAGCGAGTATGTAATCTTTCATTAAATTCATCCATTTTGAGTAGAAAAAAAACAATCCATAGTCTCTGTAGACTTACAGCTGGGAAAATTCTATCAAAATCGGTATAGTGTTTCTACTTGAAAAAACTGGCTATGATTAAATAAAAGGCACTTTAAAGGGGCAAAGTTTGACAGAAACACAAATTGATCTTTTCATCATCGGCGGCGGCATTAATGGCGCTGGAATCGCAGCAGACGCAGCAGGGCGTGGATTATCCGTCATGCTTTGCGAGAGTCACGATTTAGCAAGCGGCACCTCCTCTGCCTCGAGCAAGCTCATCCACGGCGGTTTGCGCTACCTAGAACAATACGAATTTAAACTGGTTAAAAAAGCATTGCACGAACGTGAAGTGTTGCTCTCAAAAGCACCCCACATTATCACCCCAATGGAATTCGTTTTACCCCACGATAAACATTTACGCCCTGCTTGGATGCTACGCGCTGGTTTGTTTCTGTATGACAATCTAGCTAAGCGAAAAACATTACCCGCATCCCGAAAAATAAATTTAGAAAAAGATAAA
>DKOI01000033.1 GCA_002469885.1 Legionellales bacterium UBA7366
ATATTCGTTCTCGGACTTATCAACTCCCAAGCTTCTTTTATATGTGCTGTTATGCGGGTTTTTCCTATAGTCCCCAATTGATATTTCGGTGCGCGCACAATACCAACTTCCCACGCGTGAATATTGCATAGAATAATCATGGCTAAAGCTTTGTACGCTTTCCTCGCTACCAAAAAAACCAAAGGCTGCACAAAAGATATTGACTCCAGGCATAAATAATGCAACCGCCATTTTCTCACCCCAGTTATCTGAGCCATCCAGTGATTGTGTAAACTGAGACTTTTCAAAGATGCCCTTTTTTGTTTTTGTTTTCTTAAAAAAGAAACCTTTTTTCCAACGCTGATGATCAGCACCTATAAACCCGCCATCACCAGCAGGCCCTCCTCTGGCTGTCAACTTCGCATCGCTCCCATGATCTCCCGGAGTTGACGATAACAACCCTTTCATTTCAGGCACAGGAGAGACTAGCTCATCCCCAGCTTCTCGCTTAAAGCTTCGCTTCAAATCTTCAATAAAGATAGAACCTGCTAGGCCTCCCTCCCCTCCTAAACCCGCTAGACCTCCATCACCTCCAGGCCCTGATACTTCATTAAGCAGGGTGATATTGTTTGCGCCGATACCGGGAATTCTAGCGACAGCCTGATAGGACTGCGCTTTAACGTAACCCGTTTCACTGGCTATGGCATCATGCGTCTCTAAACCTTGTCGACCCTGATCACCATCACCGCCCTGTTGACCAGACGCACCTTTTCCACCTTTGGCTGTACATGACAGTTTTTCTAAACCCTTAATTGAAGATGCCTTTATGTAGATATCACCTGCGCTGTGGCCGGAAAACCCATTTAATCCATGATCAGCAGAGTCGCCATTAGGGCGCCCTACAGCCCTGTACTCTTTGCCATTAAGGGCTTTGATTGTTACAAACTCAGCTGCGCTCTTACCTGAGGTTACTATCGACGATTTATTAACGACTGTTATCGCATTTTTTGAAAATAGCGTAAGACTAATGCCTGGCAGGGTTATATCCTTGCCTTGTTCTGGATCAACAAACAACGCATTTTCTGCTGCCACTTCGATATGATCATAAAAGCAGTGCAGGATATCTGAAAAATCAACCTTGAGCGCTTTGAGTACCGCGACAGAGTGATCTCGATAGGTACTTTTCTCCTTCCAACCAACATCCCGGCGATAAACATATTGGGCTTCAATCCGCTTTTCAATCAAGGCTCTGATGTTTTTAGGTAAAAACTCAACTCCACCAAACAGGTCGAAATTGGCGATAACGAGGAATCCTTCATCATTAAATTTCAGGCCGTATTGATTGATCTGCTTAAGAATATGAGAGTTGATTTCAGATTGGCACGCTCGCCAATCTAAATTAAACCCTGTGATTTTCAATTTTCTTTCGCGCGCAATTGTTTCAAGCTTTGGGCCGGCGGATATTTCAACAAAGACATCCAACAAATCACGGTATAAATCACCTGCATTTTCAAAGCTCTCAGCAAGGCCTTTTGATTCGAGCTGGTTGAACTCAGGTTGCTTCATCAACAAATCGTACAAACCTTTAGCGCTTGGTTTTTCAGAGGTTTGCAATGCTTTAATTTGCTTTAAAAGCTCGGGCTTGCGCTTTTGAAAATCATAACTGTCTTTTACAGCGTCCTTTAACTTTTCAACAAAAAGGCAAATTGCGCGAACACGGGTAACATCCATTTTAATTTCTGCCGCATTTGTTTTGGCGCGATCAATATCCACCTGGATTTTTTTCTGCTCCACATCAAGTCTGCCACGCACTCCCGCGTGCCTTTTTAGCTCAGCTGTATGCTTTGCCACCTCAGCTTGGAGTGTGCTTTTCTTACTTTTTAAGGTTTCAAGGGTTATTTTAACGCTGGCTTGACTTGCTTTGAGCGTATTTTTCTCGCTCACCTGGCTTTCTAACTCGCCGTTTAAACCGGCAATTTTTATACCAAGCTCTTCAGCCTTCTTTTCAAGGCCTTTAATTTCAGCATCGCATTGATTTATCTGCTTATTATAGCCCTCTAAAATCTTTACCTTTGCAGATTCAAGCGCCACTATGTCAATCACATTTTGTCTAATCTTTGAGGCGCTTTCACTAGATGACAGCTTGTTATCTAAAATTTCTTTTTCTTTTTCTGCGATCATCGCTTCGAGTTTTTTAAGCGGGTCACTGATGGCTAATTTTGTTTGCTCTTTTTGTCGCCTGGCAATCTCTGTGTTAACCGTTTTGATTAAGACCTTTAAGTACGCATTAAGGAACGGCTTAAAATAGGGTTCAGACGTAAACGCAGCTAAACGCTCTAAGATTGAAGTGGCAAGCGCAAAAGAAGGCGTCTTTTCACCCTCCTGAATAAAGGCTTTATTGAACTCAGCAAATGATGTGATGGAAAGAAGCTGTTCATTGTAGGTTTCAGCGAACTGAAGCAGGTCATCTATATCGATAGCTTTTAGCGCCATCTCGTTGGTCGTTTCTATTTGTTGCTGACACACGCTTTGCATAAGCTGCTCGCCTTCGCCTAAGATCAGACTATTAAGCAAACGGGCTGCTTGTTGCCCCTGGGTCATATAATCACTGGAGGGATGCAAAAGATAACTTTGCTTGCTGTTTTTGGGGTGCAATAGTTGAAAAGAGCGTTGACCGTTGCTGACTTCATACATATTGGCATGCGTCGATTCAACTGGATTAATCTTGAGGTTACTAGAATCTGATGCAAACACTTGATTCATGATTTTTACTATATCAACAAGCATTTCTTTGGTGACGACGTTTTCATCGTGCTTTTTGAGCTCTTGAAATTTTTCGAAAATCACGCTGGTGTGTCGCTTCCAGTTTTCTGAAGGGTTAGCACCATTGATTTGCTCATCCTCAATCTCAGGGTATCTTTCAAAAACAATTTGCAATAAATTGGCAATGGACACCTCAGCAGCCGTCCACGCTTTAGGTGCGTTATTAAAGCAAGACAAGCTGATGTTCTGTGTCAATAGCGAGGTTTCAAAATAGGAAAGATTAGCCGTATCGATAGCCTCTTCTTTCTGTATAATCTCAGCTTTAACAACTTCTAGATTTTCCAGCTGATGACTCAACGTTTCCTTAGACTTTTTTAAATGCTCGACCACATTTTTAGATTGCTGCTTGTTTTCCTCAGATTGCTTTTTCAAATTCTCTTTTTGCTTATTCAAAAGCGCACTCTTTATTTCTTTTTGGGCGAGAATACGCTTCTGTTGCTTTAATAATGCTTGCTGATGAGCTTCACCAGGCATGGGGGATTTTGTCGGTTCACTTTCTTGAGCCTTGGCCTTGCTCTCAGTTTTTGCTTCCTTAGCCACAGGTGCGCTCTGCGCTTGAGGCTCATCATAAACATCTGTAGCTGGCTCAGGCTCGAGTGTTTTAATATATTCTGATAAACGAGCAGGATCGCTTAAGCACGCCTTTAGTTCGTCTATCTCTTTTTGAGTGCCTTCGTGCTTCTCTGTAAACGTCTTGCGAGCGAGCTGCCCGCTACGTTCAGAGGCTGTAAATGCTTTCTCCTGCAGTTTAAGCACTGCAATATTTTGGTCTATAAGAGTAGAAAAGTCCTCATTCGTCGCCATATAATCTTTAACCCACCAAGCGTAGCCAGTTAAAGCTGCGCCTTGTTGATCAATTTGAAATATTTTACCGTTTATCTGCGCTACATTGGCTACATGATCTGCCAACATCTGCTGTGCATGAGCATGATTCTTTTCGTTGAGTTTATTTATTTCATCCTGAATATGCGGTTGCGTTACCAAAGGTCCGTCTGGCACTGATCGTTGGCGGGTTGCTTTCTTCATCCACCAACCACCTACCCCGCCCACCCATTTTCTGTAATTCTCAACCTTCATTGGCTGAAATTTCGGCATTACTTGAAGTCGGTTTAATTCAGATCCGTAGGCGCTCTGCCTGACATTACATTCGTGCACATAATTAGTTTCGGCCCCTTTAAGCTCCGCAGTCGCGGATACCATCAGCGTTGCAAGGTGTGCCAACTGTGCCTGTAACTGCGCGTTTCTTTCAGCTAATTCTTTTGAGCTGTTTGCAATTATTTCTTTTGATGCAGGCATTATATCAACGTAGGACTTGATACTTGCACCAATTGATTGAGCAACGTCAGTCGCAAAATCCGGTTGTCTCAATCTTTCAACGCCCCGAGCATGCTCTGCATTTTTACACGCCAACATAAACTGGATTCTTTGCTCGGGCGTTTTTTTCTTTAAAGCTTGAGCTTTAAATTCCGTGACCTTAGCCGCAGTGTTCCCAAGCAACGCATTTGATTTAACTTGCTCACTTAGGCAATTTTGCAGGAGCAACTCAAGCGAGGATATGGAGCTCTCCTTGTCAAATTGCTGCTGTTGCTCTACTTTTAACTCCGCGTCTATCCTTGCTATTTCATCGCATTTATCTTTGAGAAAGCTCGTAACGGACTCACGTTGGGATTCAGTTTGAACATCACTTTTTTTAGACTCATCGACTTGCTGTTCTAAGGATTCTATTTTAGCGTTCATGGCAACCACTGCTTTTTCTTTTTGTGCTGCCAAAGTTTCTAAGTGTTTGGCCCAAACACTAGCCAGTGGGCCGCCATTATAGGCTGCAACTAGAGTCCTAATATGATCGGAATTTTGACCTATCTCTTTCAGCTCAGCCTTAGCTTGATCCCAACGCTGAGTTAATTGTTTTGTCACTTGCGATCTCGAATCTAACGCGGGTGTTAAACCATCGGCATTGATCGGAAATCCTTTCAGCTCTATTTCCAGCTCTTGTTTAGTTTCTTGGAGAATTGTTATTTTTACTGCGTTTTGTTGGTGTTCTCGGGCTAATACACTGATTTGCCCTTCATATTCTTTTTGTGATTTTTTCTTTTTAATTAATTCGCTTTCTAAGTTATGTTGTTGGTAGAGGCTCTTCTCCTTTTGCGCCTCTTTACCCGCTTGCGCTTCGAAAACTTGCTTACTCTCTCCAGAAAGAAAGCTTGCTGTGGCTGCAGAAAGAGTTTCACTATCTAGCGGTCCCGTTTCGCTAACGGTGGGAGTATCAGCAAGAAGAGAGAGATTTATAATCATTTTCCGGGCAGCTTTAATTTCACTATCTAGCTTTATCGAAGCGGCCTCTACGGCGGCAGTCTCCGCCTCCAGGCGTAGCCTTGAATCTTCCAATGCTTTGACTTCAGTTGCTTCGCTCAATAATGATAACTCACCGTTCAACAAGTCAGCCCGGATTTTGAGTTGCTGTTTTTGATCTTTCAACTCAGATCTGCTCTGAAGAGCAATTTCTTGAGCTTGCTTAATGATTGTATCAAGCGACACGTTACTGAATTTATTACTTTGCGGCATTGAAGGGGCTCCGTTTTTATTCTTCTATTTTTCTGGAAACACAACATACACTGTTTTAAAACGGAAGACTATATGTTAATCTCAGAATTCATTGTTCCAATTTTTTTACCAATTAACATTATTTTAAGTATAAAGATCGAAAAAACACTATGCATCAACACGTTATATCAAATATCAGCCTTTTTATTGAGGTCATTAATTGCAACAGCTTTAGTGGTGCCGCAAAAAAACTGGGGCTATCGAAGCCCTCTGTGAGCAGGCGAGTTAACGAACTTGAGATCTATCTCAAAACACAATTAATAAAACGGACTACAAGGAAACTCTCACTTACCGAAAGCGGAAAACTCCTTTATGAGCGATGCCAGAATTTCGACTCAACAATCACCACTGTTTTGCAAGAAATCACAGAACTCAATGACCGACCTAAGGGGACTCTTCAAATTGCCTTTTCATCTTACTTATCCAATGATGTAAAAATTAACAAAATCATTGCGGATTTTATGTTAGCGTATCCAGGCATTTCAATTGAGCTACAATCCTTTACAAGCTCAAACGACATTGATCTTATTCAAAAAAAATTTCATCTTTATTTTACTGATAATGACATGACATCAGCCAGTCTAAAATCAGAGTTATTACTGACATATCCAATAAAATTATGCGCCTCACCTTCCTACCTCCAAGCCCATGGTCAACCACAGCACCCTAATGACCTAAGAGATCACAATTGTTTACTGCATTATCTTTACGAGAAACCGATTACAGATTGGGAAATCAACGTTGATGGCGCGATTCGAAACATATCTGTAAAGGGAAACCTACATTCCTCAAGGACACATTTCTTAGTTAAAATGGCGTGCTACGGCACTGGAATCGCAATGCTTCCGGAATTCATGATAACTAAGCATTTACACAACGGGGGCTTAATGACTATCTTAAATGACTACGAGTGTAATGGCTCGAAAGTATATCTCACGACATATAGAGAGAGAGATCGCCCCAAAAAACTCTCAACATTTATCAACCATCTAAAGTCGATATATACAGTCCGCATTTAATCTTTTGGTTTTTGGCACTCCATTTAATATCAACGAGATCGGTAGGCCTAGCTAGCCAGACGATCGACCTAGGCATTGACGCGGTGTTATAACTGTAAGCGATCGATCTAGCGCCTCTTGCGCGGCCATGAGCGTTTAAAGTAAAGACTTATCGATACTAAAGGGCAACAATGCCTCAAGATCGGCAACTGTGTCGCAGTCTGGCAGCTTTGCAAGCACGCACCTAAACCAATCATATGGCTCAACGTTATGGGCTTTGCAGTTTTCAATTAAGCTATAGATAATGGCGCCGCTTCTAGCGCCTTGTACGCTGTTACTAAACATCCAGTTTTTCCGACCAACTGCAAAGGACTTAAAAGCACGCTCCATTCGATTGTTGTTGTTTTCGAGCCTGCCATCAGCTAAGTAATTTTGTAACTTAGGCCATTGATTGCTAGCATATGTCATTGCTTTTCCAATCAGGCTTTTGGGAGGTGTCTTTGGACGGTTTTCATCGAGCCATGTTTTGAACTCATCAATTATTGGCGTCGCATATTCATTGCGGTAATGATAGGCAGCAGCAGCGTCAAGCTGCTGCTCTTTTATGTTTGCTTCAA
>DKOI01000066.1 GCA_002469885.1 Legionellales bacterium UBA7366
AAATCTTTAAATGAAATTAAAGACGTTTTAACAGTGCATAACTTGTCATTAGGTATGCTTCTTGATGGTTGGCCACCGGCTAGCCTTCGTGATAAGAATTAAATTGAGGAATATTTGCTATGCGTCATCGTCTAAGTGGTAGAAGATTAGGTAGAAACAGCTCACATCGTAAAGCGATGTTTCAAAACATGACTGTTTCATTGATTCAACATGAATTGATTAAAACAACCTTACCAAAGGCCAAAGAATTGCGTCGTGTGATTGAGCCTCTCATCACCCGTGCTAAAGAAGACAACGTACACTTGCGTCGTTATGCTTTTGATCGTTTGCGCGATAAGGCAGCTGTTGGTAAATTGTTTAAAGACTTAGGTCCTCGTTATGTGGGTCGTCCTGGTGGTTACGTACGTATCATCAAGTGTGGTTTCCGCCACAACGACAATGCCCCTATGGCTTATGTTGAACTTGTAGATCGTCCAGAAGGCGAGTAATCGTTCAAGGATTTGATCTTGAGATCTAAAAAAACCGCTCATAAGAGCGGTTTTTTTTTAATTTAATGGATCCCGGATCAAGTCCGGGATGACGGAATATGCGCCACTCCGGCCCCCGAGCCGGGGTCTATATTAATTAAGATGGACTTCGGGACAAGTCTGGGGTGACGGGGACAAGATGCGCATGAAACGCTTATTCGGAATATTACTCACAATCAGCTTCGCTCTCACCGCTTGCGCGACTGATGTGCCTGACCCAGTTCAGCAGTATCAACGGGGAGATAGTGCATTAACGTGTGAAGTGATCCATGATGAGATCCAAGCTAATCAAGTAAAAATACTGGCCTTAACGCCACGAGAAACCGGGTTTGCTAAAGGCGCTGTATTCAAAGCGGCAGCTTCTTTGTTCTCAAACGGCGAAAATGAGGCTGCAATGGTTGAGGTTAAAGCATTGCAGGTGCGCAATAGCCGATTAAGAGTATTGTTTCATTCAAAAAATTGCAAAGGTGATCCCCATCAGCCGTGTAGCGCGCTTTTTAGCCCTTGAAATTCATAGGTGTTTCTTCAGCGTATTGGCCTGCAGCTGCGTTGGCTTTCTCAGCTGATCTTGCTGAAGGTGTTCTTTCTTTTTGTTGAAAGAATTGAGTCGTCAAGCTCGCCTGTGAGGTGCTAACCGTTGATCCTGGCTTGCTCTCCAAAAGTTGGGCTTTTTCTTTTGCATTGTAATCATGGTAACGCCAGGTCTGTCGTCCGTCAGTGCCGAACTCAAAAATCACCTTTGTTTTTGCCGCGTGATGAGTCCCTAGATTTACCTGTGACTGGTTAATTTGTAGGAGAGATGAAGATAAGGATCTGATCTATTCGTAAATAGTTTCCAGTTTCATTGTTTTCTGAGATTGCGGGAGATCAAAAAGTCAATTTTCTCGTTTTTTTTTCGATCAGTTTGATCGTGTTCTCTAGCATTATTTTTACAGTTCCAATACTCAGGGTTAAATCAAATATTCGCTTTTGTGATGGGTGAGTTAATTCTTGCGTGAGCATGCTTGTTGGTAGCTGTCCTACTAGAGTGCGTAGATCGCGAGATAGGTTCAGGCGTATGTTGATGAGCTGTTTTCTTTTTAATAAGCACGTTTGTAAGTAAATTATCTTTTATAGAGAATGGTATAGGTTGATTGAGAGTGGTTCGCTGAATGACCAGCTCTCCAGGTGTGCTTTGCTCAGTGTTACTTTTGAGCCGGTGCCAGTGTGTAGAACGGTTTTATTACGCGCAGTGAGTGTGCTTGGGATTCCCATTTTATGCAGCTGATAATGAAGCTTTTGTGCAAAGCTGTTTGAAAAATCAGTTCTTGCGGCTGCTGAGCAAGCGTCAAGGCTGAAGGTGGGTTTTGGTGCGGTTCTTGATCCGCATATTAACGCTGGGTAAAGACAGTTTGCGATGAAAATAAAATGCGTTTTGTAGTTATGGTGTAAAGAGTACAGGTTGTCACTCCCTGGCATGCAATGGCCTAAGAGGTGAATTTTCAAGGTGTCCCCACCTTGGTGCGCCTGGGCAAGTGTGTATGTTGCAGCGGAGCTTAGCCCCGTTACAGAGTCTAAAGTCGCGCTCATCATGGTGGTCACGGGCGACTTTTTTCATCTGACTCTCTATTTGCTTATAGTGCCTAGAGTTATGGTGAGTGTGGGTCTCAACGCTGACTAGACAGGCAATAAAAACGTGATGATATTTGGTCATGATAGCCCCCGATAACGCATTATTTTTTTTGTATATACTAACATCGCGCTAACGTTGGGAGCAAGTTAGCGCGATGATTATTGTTAGAAGCGTTAGACTAAGTCGCGTATTACCTTTTGCAAAATTCCACCGTTGCGGTAATATTCTGCTTCATTCTCAGTGTCGATGCGACACAGTAGTTTGGTTTGATGCTCACGGCCGTCGCTGTATTTGATATTAGCGTTGACAGTCATGCCTGGCATGATGTTTTCAAGTCCTGTTAAGCTGATAACTTCATCGCCGGTCATCTTTAATGACTCGCGACTCTCGCCCTGATTAAATTGTAGCGGTAACACGCCCATTCCGATTAAGTTTGAACGGTGAATACGTTCGTAACTTTCTGTAATAACCGCTTTAACACCCAGCAGGAGCGTGCCTTTAGCCGCCCAGTCACGTGAAGAGCCCGTACCATACTCTTTACCCGCTACAACAACTAATGGCGTGCCAGCTTCTTGATAGCGCATAGCGGCATCATAAATTGCCATTGTTTCGCCTGTTGGGATATGTTTTGTGAACCCACCTTCAGTGCCGGGTACCATTTCATTGCGAATGCGAATGTTCGCAAACGTTCCGCGCATCATCACTTCATGATTG
>DKOI01000079.1 GCA_002469885.1 Legionellales bacterium UBA7366
TGGTGATACTGCTGTTTACGATACAATCGTTCGTATGGCCCAACCCTTTTCACTTCGTTACATGCTCGTTGACGGGCAAGGTAACTTCGGTTCTGTCGACGGCGACTCAGCGGCGGCAATGCGTTATACCGAAATCCGCATGTCTAAAATTGCGCATGCCTTGCTTGAAGATCTTGATAAAGAAACTGTTGATTTCGCCCCTAACTACGATGAAACTGAATTTGCGCCTACGGTGTTGCCTGCGCGTGTACCGAATCTGTTTGTGAACGGTTCATCTGGAATCGCGGTCGGTATGGCAACGAATATCCCGCCACATAATTTGGGTGAGATCATCGACGCTTGCGTCGCAATGATTGCAAATCCTGATATTACTGTTGAAGAAATCATGCAGTTTGTCCCAGGCCCTGATTTCCCAACAGGCGGCACGATCAATGGTCGTTCTGGCATTATTTCAGCCTATAAAACAGGGCGTGGTAGAATTTACGTGCGTGCTAAAGCGGGTATCGAAACAAGCTCAACAAACAAAGAATCGATCATCGTGACAGAGATACCATATCAGGTGAACAAAGCGCGTTTAATTGAAAAGATCGCAGAGCTTGTGCGTGATAAGAAAATCGAAGGCATCACGGCGCTTCGAGATGAGTCTGATAAAGACGGTATGCGTATTGTGATTGAATTGCGCCGAGGCGAAGTTGCCGAAGTGACCTTAAACAATCTCTACACCCACACACAAATGCAATCAGTGTTCGGCATTAATGTTGTTGCGCTTGATCATGGTCAGCCACGTTTGTTTGGTATCGTTGACGCGTTAACATGCTTCATACGTCACCGCAGAGAAGTCGTTACCCGCAGAACAATCTTTGATTTGCGCAAAGCCCGTGATCGCGCACACGTCTTAGAAGGGTTAAGTGTTGCCTTAGCCAATATCGATCCTGTTATCGCATTAATTAAAGCCGCTAAAACACCTGAAGAAGCGCGCAAAGCTTTGGTAGAGAGTCCGTGGGCGCTAGGCCAGGTTGCAGACATGCTCGCCAAGGCGGGTTGTGATGCTTGCCGTCCTGAAGACTTAGAGGCGTGTTATGGTGTGATTGAAAACGAATATCATTTATCACCGGTTCAAGCACAAGCTATTTTGGATTTAAAACTGCACCGTTTAACCGGGTTAGAGCAAGAAAAGATTATTGCGGAATACCAAAAGTTAATTGATTTAGTTGCAGAGTTAGTTGAGATTTTAGAAAATCGGCTGCGATTGATGGAAGTGATTCGTGAAGAGCTGTTAGAAATCAAAGAGCAGTTTAACGACGAGCGTCGCACAGTGATTATTGAAAATAAGTTAGACCTATCCAATGAAGACTTAATTACGGAAGAAGATGTCGTGGTGACCTTGTCTCATTCTGGTTATGTGAAGTGTCAGTCACTCGACACCTATCGTGCGCAACGACGTGGCGGACGCGGCAAGCAAGCAACGCAAATGAAAGAAGAAGATTTCATTTACCGTCTATTGGTTGCAAGCACTCACGATACAATCTTATGCTTCTCCAACAAAGGTAAGGTCTATTGGTTGAAGGTGTATCAATTCCCAATGGCGAGTCGTAATTCGCGCGGAAAACCCATCATCAACTTGTTGCCATTAGCTGATGGAGAGCGCATCAACGCAATTCTTCCGATTAAAGAATACAAAGAAGATGCGTTTATTGTGATGGCAACTGAAAAGGGGACTGTTAAAAAAGTTTCTCTAGCGAACTTTTCAAGACCACGCGCAAGCGGCATCATCGCTATTGAGCTTGTTGAAGGCGATCGTTTAATCGGTGTTGACTTAACCCACGGTGAAGATGACGTGATGCTCTTTAGTGATGCTGGTAAAGTGATTCGATTTAACGAAAGCCTTGTGAGACAAATGGGTCGAACAGCACGCGGTGTGCGTGGCATTGCCTTGAAAGACGGCCAAAAAGTTATTTCCCTCGTTATTGCAAAAGACGACGGCGCAATTTTGACAGCCACTGAAAACGGTTATGGTAAGCGCACGAAAATGTCAGATTATCGATCCAGCGGTCGCGGTGGTCAAGGCGTGATTTCAATTCAAGTCACTGATCGCAATGGCGCAGTTGTGGGCGCTGAATTAGTATCTGAAGCTGATGAGGTGATGTTGATCAGTGACGGTGGAACATTGGTGCGTACGACAGTTGACGATGTGTCTTTAGTGGGTCGCAACACGCAGGGCGTGCGTCTGATTAATTTGCAGCCCGGCGAAAGTCTGGTCGAAGTAGAAAAAATCGTAGAATTACAACGAGAAAAAGATGAGGAAACAGATGAGCAATAGACCGTTTAATTTCGCAGCAGGCCCTTCAACAATACCTGATGCTATTTTAGAAAAAGCAAAATCAGAATTGTTGAGCTGGAATGGTTCGGGCGTGTCTCCTATGGAAGTAGGGCACCGCACGCCAGAGTTCACAGCGTTGATAAACAACCTTCAAGATAGCATTAAAAAAATGTTGAACGTACCTGATAACTACAAGGTGCTATTTATGCATGGTGGTGCTCAAGGCCAGTTTGCGTTTGCGCCGATGAACCTATTGGGCAGCAAGACGTCGGCTGATTACATTAATACGGGCACTTGGTCCAATAAAGCTGTGAAAGAAGCGGGTCTTTATTGCGACGTGAACGTCGCAGCTACATTGACAGAGGGTGATCTATTGTCTGTGCCAGCGCAAAATGCGTGGAACTTATCAGATGATGCGGCGTTTGTTTATTACTGTTCGAATGAAACAATTAATGGCGTTGAGTTCAACTGGACGCCTCAAACTGGTGATGTTCCGCTAGTGTGTGATATGACTTCTAGTATCGCATCTCGTCCAATCGACGTGGCTTCGCACGGTGTTATTTTTGCGGGCGCACAAAAAAATCTAGGGATTGCAGGTCTTGCGATCGTCATCGTACGTGATGATTTGCTCGATAGTGCAATAACAAACACGCCAAGAATCTTTCGCTATAAAGATCAAGCTGCGCAATCATCTTTACTTAACACACCGCCAACCTATGCTTGTTACATGACAAGTTTGTTTTGTGAGTGGGTTGAAGAGCAGGGGGGTGTTGAGGCTCTAGAGAAGATTAATATTGAAAAAGCGAAATTGCTTTATGATGCAATTGATTCATCAGATTTTTACCGTAACCCTATTGATCCTGCTTATCGTTCTAGGATGAATGTAACGTTCAACCTTCCTAATGAAGATATGGAAAAACATTTCTTCGAAGACGCTAAAAACAGAGGTTTAATTAGCTTGAAAGGTCATCGTTCGGTTGGTGGTGTTCGCGCTAGTATTTACAATGCGATGCCTCTTGAGGGCGTAAAAGCGTTGGCGGACTTCATGCGCGAATTTGAAAAAGAGCGTGGATAATTCATGAAGTCGAAAACACCGGTAATCACAATTGATGGACCAACGGCCTCAGGAAAGGGCACCGTGAGTCAGATGGTGGCCTCGGCACTCGATTGGCATTTGCTCGATAGTGGAGCCCTTTATCGTGTGGTCGCACTAGCGGCGATTCAGCACGATGTTGCTTTGGATAATTCAAAAGGCTTGGAAGTGATTGCTGCCAATCTTGATGTTCAGTTTAAAGCAGCTGGTAGCGGTGTTCCTTCGCGTGTGATTCTTGAAGGTCAAGATGTGAGCGAATTAATTCGCGCTGAAAGCCACGGAAATCTTGCTTCAAAAGTTGCAAAATTACCGGTTGTTCGAGCTGCATTAATGGGGCGTCAGCGTGATTTCCGCGTGGCCCCCGGTTTGGTTGCCGATGGGCGTGATATGGGAACGGTTGTTTTCCCCGATGCGAGCCTAAAGTTTTACTTGATTGCCAGCCCGAAAGTGCGGGCTGAGCGTCGATATCTTCAGTTGAAAGAAAAGGGAGCAGCTGATACACTCGCCGCTCTCGAAGACGAGATACGTGAACGTGATGTTAGAGACGCTGAGCGAGAGGTTTCACCTTTAAAGCCAGCAGATGATGCCATTATGGTTGATACTAGCGAGATGAACGTGGATCAAGTGTTTGATTTTTTGATGAATGAGGTTCGTAAACAGTTTACGGACAGCTAGATTCAACGGTCTTGCCCGCCGTAAAGGGAGCTGTAAGTGGTTGTTTGCTTGAGAGCAAACGTGTTTTAACATTAACCGGGTTATTCTATTTATATAGATGAAGCCCACATTGAGTGGTATTTTTTATGAGCGAAAGCTTTAAGGACTTATTTGAGCAAAGTGCTCAATCAGAGCCAATGACTCCCGGCACCGTAATCAAAGGTGCAGTTGTTGGTATTAAGCGTGACTATGTAGTCGTCAACGTCGGATTAAAATCAGAAGGCGTTATCCCCATTGCCCAGTTTTTTAATGATGAAAGAAAACTTGAAGTTGCCGTTGGTGATGAAGTTGACGTTGTTCTAGACGCTGTCGATGATGGTTTTGGTGAAACCAAACTATCACGTGAAAAAGCTAAGCGTGTTGAGTCTTGGACTGAACTCGAAGGCGCATGTGAAAACAATGAAACTGTTAAAGGTGCTGTGATTGGTAAAGTCAAAGGTGGCTTTACAGTTGAAGTACGAGGCATTCGTGCATTCTTACCAGGTTCATTAGTCGACGTACGTCCAGTACGCGATTCCCTTATTTTAGATAGCGGTTTGATCGACTTTAAAGTCATTAAATTAGATCAAAAACGCAATAACGCCGTTGTTTCTCGTCGTGCGGTAATTGAAGCTGAAGGCAGCGCAGAACGCGATGCAGTATTAGCGAATCTTGCTGAAGGCCAGGAAATCAAAGGTATCGTTAAAAACTTAACAGAATACGGTGCGTTTGTTGATTTGGGCGGCATCGATGGTTTGTTACACATCACAGACATGGCTTGGAAACGCGTTAAGCACCCAAGCGAAGTTGTGAACATGGGTGACGAAATCACAGTTAAAGTTCTTAAGTTCGATAAAGAACGTAGCCGTGTTTCACTTGGTTTGAAACAGTTAGGTGGTGATCCTTGGCAAGATATCGAAAGACGTTATCCTGAGAATTCACGCTTGAGCGGCAAAGTAACCAACATTACAGATTATGGTTTCTTCGTTGAAATTGAAGAAGGTATTGAAGGTTTGGTTCACGTTTCTGAAATCGATTGGACAAACAAAAACATCCACCCAAGCAAAGTCGTTCAAATGGGCGATGAGCTTGAAGTGATGGTTCTTGAAATTGATGAAGAGCGTCGTCGTATTTCTCTCGGCATGAAGCAATGTGTTGCTAATCCTTGGGAAACTTTCGGTACAACACACGATAAAGGCGATAAAGTCAGTGGTGCGATTAAATCTATCACAGACTTTGGTATCTTCATCGGCTTAGATGGTGAGATTGATGGTTTAATCCATTTGTCAGATATCTCTTGGTCAGAAGTGGGCGAAGTTGCTGTACGTAACTTCAAGCGCGGTGAAGAACTAGAAGCCGTTATCTTGTCGATTGATCCAGAGCGCGAAAGAATTTCATTAGGCCTCAAGCAATTAGAAAGCGATCCTGTTGGCGATTTCTTAGAAGCTAATGAAAAAGGCGCGACGATTAAAGGTAAGATCATTGAAGTTGATTCTAAAGGCATAACCTTTGAATTAGCTGAGCATGTTCAAGGTTACATGCGTTCTGCAGATATTTCACGCAAACGTATTGATGATCCTCGCAAGCACTTTAAAGTGGGCGACGTGTTGGATGTGAAAAACTTAGGTATGGACCGCAAGTCTCGTGCTATTAGTTTGTCATTGAAAGCAATTGAGCATGATGAAGAAAGAGCATTGAAAGACTACAGCCGTAAATCGCAAGAAGACGCGAGCAGTAGTGCTACAACGTTCGGTGATTTGTTCAATGATCAATTCGCTGGTAAGAAGGACGAAGACTAAGTCATCTACGTTCTTTTTAACAATGTGATACCGCCTATGCTCTTTAGTGTAGGCGGTATAACTTTATGAGGAAGTATGATGAGAATAATTAGTTATTTGCTATGGATCGTGGTGATAGTGATAGGTGTGAGCTTTGCAGGTTTAAATGCGGACTCCGTTAATTTCAACTATTACATTGGCGGCATTGATATTCCATTATCATTGTTGCTGGCCCTGGCTTTTGCAGTCGGCGGTTTTTTGGGCGTTATTGCGAGCCTCTGCGCGATTATGCGCGCAAAAGGGGAAGAGCGACGCGCTCGTCGCGCACTTAAAAAAAGTGAACGTACTCAGCCAGCTGATTCGGCTTAAATCAACGAGGTTATCCTATGATTAATTCCGGATTATGGTTGTTACTTATTGCGTTAGCCCTGTTGTTAGGGTGGTATCTAGGTTTCCAGGTGCGAATCAAGCACAAAGCCAAACGTTTTCGATTTCACCGTGATTATATCATTGGCCTTAACTACCTGCTTAATGAAGAACCCGATAAAGCGGTTGATGTATTCATTAAAATGTTACAAGTTGACGCGCAAACAGTTGAAACACACTTGGCATTGGGCAGTTTGTTCAGGCGTCGAGGTGAGCTCGATCGCGCTATCCGCATTCATCAAAACTTGGTAACAAAAGAAGAGCTGGATAAGGTTCAGCGTGTTCAAGCCCTAAATGAATTAGGTAAAGACTACCTCAGCGCTGGTGTTTTAGATCGTGCCGAGGATGTATTCAAAGAGGTGGTTAATGTTGATGATCATCCGTTAAAAAGTTTATATGCTTTGCTTGATATCTACGAGCAAGAAAAAGATTGGATGAGTGCAATTGAGGTCGCAAAACAAGTTGAGCTTGTGAGTGGAAAACGCATGCATACCGTCATAGCCCAATATTATTGTGAAATTGCATCGAGTTGTCTCGGTCAAGACCTTTATGATGAAGCCTTATTGGAAGTGAAGAAAGCCCTATCGATCGATTCTACTTGCGTTCGCGCCAGTTTGATAAAAGGTGATATAGAGCATAAAAACAAAAACTTCAAAGCCGCGATCAAAACTTGTAAAAAAATTGAATCACAAGATGCTCAGCTTTTGTTTGAAGGATTGGATGTTATAATTCAATCTCACGTTGCATTAGGTCAAGAAGAAGCCTTGGTTGCTTATCTCAAGCAGTTAGTTGAACGATATCCCAAAGGCCCTATGTTGATTGCGCTTGTCAATTACCTTCGAGAGAGTGAGAGTGATGAGAGCGCACTTTCTTACTTGATTGAATATGTGCATGACCACCCATCGTTTGCAGCTTTATCTTTACTGTTAGAGTTACGGTTAGCGTCAGAAACTGATGAGAAAGGTCGTGATGATCTACAGTTATTGCATAAGTTGATGGGTTCACTGATGTCTCACAAGGCGCCTTACCGTTGTGGGAGTTGTGGATTTTCCTCACGTTCAATGCATTGGCAGTGCCCGAGTTGTAAAACGTGGAAAAGCGTTAGTCGTCATGAGTTGACCGTCGCATGATAGATAGACGATTAAGTGTTGCACCCATGATGGATTGGACGGATAGGCATGACCGATATTTTCTGCGCTTATTGTCTAAAAATGCATTGCTGTATACTGAGATGGTAACTACGGGCGCGTTAATTCATGGCGATAGCAACTCATTTTTACAATACGATCAATCAGAGCATCCCATTGCATGCCAGCTTGGTGGGAGTGATCCGGTTGATTTGGCGTTGTGCTCGCGCATGGTTGAAGATGCAGGGTATGATGAGGTTAATTTGAATGTTGGCTGCCCGAGTGATCGTGTTCAAAACGGTGCGTTTGGCGCATGCTTAATGGCAAAACCCTCCTTGGTCGCAGAATGTGTTAGCGCGATGCGTGCTAAAGTCTCCATACCGGTGACGGTGAAAACGCGCATTGGCATTGATCATCAAGATTCATACGAAGCGCTATACCATTTTATTCAAACCGTTAAAACGGCAGGTTGTGACACCTTCATCATACACGCCCGAAAAGCGTGGCTTAACGGATTGAGTCCTAAACAAAACCGTGAAGTTCCTCCGTTACGCTACGACTTTGTGTATGACTTAAAGTGTGATTTTCCAGAATGCCAGTTCGTCTTAAACGGTGGTATTACAACAGTTGACTCAGCCATCAAAGAGTCACAGCAGCTAGACGGTGTGATGATTGGTCGAGCAGCTTATCAAAATCCTTATTTATTAGCTGAGTTGGATGAGTCGCTTTTTCAAGAGAAAAACATTCCAACGCGTGGCGAGGTCATCGACAAATTTATTCCTTATGTGGAGCAGCAAATGCGTGAAGGTGTCTATATTACAAATATCACTAGACACATTCTAGGTTTATACTCAGGCTTGCCAGGCGCAAGACGGTATCGTCGTTACTTAAGTGAAAATGCTCGGCATGCAACTTGTGCAAACACATTGCTGCGCGCGGCTATTCGCGCTATGGAGATTCATGATGTCGCAGCTTAATCCTGAAACAGTCGAAGATTTTATTGAATACGGCATGAAAGCGTGTGAAGAGGCCGAGGTGTTTCTTGGCCATGGGACTGATTCGATGTGGGATGAAGTGCTCGTGTTGGTTTTGCATGTGTTAAATTTACCGATAACATCAGATCGCAACATTCTTCAAAACACGTTAACACACGAACAAAAAGAGGCTGTGCTTGCATTGATTAAGCGTCGTATCAATGAGCGCATTCCTGCCTGCTATTTAATTAATGAATCATGGTTTTGCGGTTTATCCTTTTATGTTGACGAGCGTGTGATTATTCCCAGATCCCCGATTGCAGAATGCATAGAGCATGGTTTTGCACCCTGGATTGATCCTGCTAAGGTTGCTAATATTTTAGATGTCTGCACAGGTTCCGGGTGCATGGCTATCGCGAGTGCGTATGCTTTTGAAGAAGCGCATGTTGACGCGATCGATATCTCTGAAGAGGCTTTAGCCGTTGCTGAAATTAACGTTGATAAACATTCATTGAATGAGCGTGTGACTTTGATTCAATCTGATTTACTATCAAAGGTTCCAAACAAAAAATATGACGTGATTATGAGTAATCCGCCTTATGTGAGTGATGCTGAGATGTCAGAATTACCCGGTGAGTTTTTGCATGAGCCAGATCTTGCTTTGCGTGCTGAGGACGATGGTTTAGCGTTAGCGTTTTCTCTTATGAAGCAAGCGCAGGCAAGATTGAGTGAGCATGGTATCTTGATCATTGAAGTTGGGAATAGCGCCCAAGCTTTGCATGATCGTCATCCCGATTGGCCATTAACATGGCTTGATTTCGAGCGTGGTGGAGACGGCGTATTTCTTCTAACAAAACCACAGCTTGATGTTGTCTTGGCCAGTATGGGCTAAATACGCATTAAAATTACACTTCACTTAATACTTCCTTAAGCTTCACCCGGTATTCTATATATAGATAACAATACCTCATAAACAATAACAATATTTGTAAGGGTGATAACATGCTACAGGACGTTAGGCCAGATATTTCAGTTAAGCTGTTACTCTCCGATTATCTTCGCCAATTGATGGCGCTGACTAAAAAGATCAAGGCAGTGAATCTACAGGGCTCGGGTGTTAAAATTACACGTGATATGGCAGAAGATTTCTATTCACATCGCATGCTTGTTAGCCCATTACAATCCCTTTTGGCTGGCTTGTATAATGCCGAGAGAGAGAGGCGAGGTGGACCAGCGAAGGAGCCCGCGGCTGATGAGTTGTTTCCTCTGTTGGTTCAGTTGATTTATGACGAATTTTCGAGAGAAGAGATACTAGCCTTTGAAAAACTCTGTTTGCCAAGTGAGGCTTTTGAGAGCGTTTCTGATTTAAGGCTGAACTCCCTTGATTCCAAAATGAGCTGCAATAATGGAACGGGTGAGGCTAAGTATAATCATACTATGATAACGGGAGCCTGCGCTCATTTGTTTTCACAGTACTCTATTCCAGGTAGTTCGCAAGAAGATTATCAAGCAAATATCCTAGGCTCTGACTATAGCGAGCGTATTAAAAAGTTGTCTAAAGGATGTTCCTTATTAGTGAAAGAGCATTCCCCGATCAATAAAGTGCGTGCAATTACGTTCGAACGTGACGTCCTAAATATGACACGGTTCCATGTATTAGAGGGTGAAGAGGGGAGTGCGCAAGCGCGTTCAATTGTATACCCAATATTTAAGCGTCATAAAACGACCACTATCCAATGGTATAAATTAAGTCACGAGTACTGGACACAGGTGATTGAAAATGAAATTCGGCTTAAGCGTTCAATAGAGCATGATGGGCATCGTTTTGCGCGTTCATCAGAGGTGGTCAGGTATGTGGGGATGTTGCTAGAGGGAGAGACGTTTCTGCTCGAGTATCTTGCCCGAGATGAAGAGATTCATATCAATTTTTTAAATGATAGTGCGACTCATATAGTAACAGCATTACGTTATTTTGAGACTATACGTTATGGTTCGAGTCTTGAGCTGATACGAAGTCTGTATCAGAAGCATGCTGAATTACAGACTCGTTATGTTAACTCCATTTTTGAAGATATAACGAAAGAGATGAAGGAAGACATTTCCGTTAAGACTATTATGGATTTAAATGAAAAGGCAGGCGAGCTTATTGCTTTGCTTCGATCTGCTGATACCCTATTAAATGCGTCTGAAAAGCACGGGCAGGTGCGTAATGTGCATTCCTATTTGCTGGATTTGTCCACGCATATGCAAAAGGTTGAGGCAATCTACATTGAGCTTTTAAATAGGAACTTCCCAGAGATTAAGACAGAAGGTGAGAGCGATCAGTTTCGAGCCGAGTATTTTCAAACGCTTTTGCATTTGAGGTGTGTACTAAAGCTTGGTGAAAATCAGTTTATTGCATATGCCTCAAAACATGGTTTGTCCGATAGCGATTATTCCACTTTCCGAGGTCGTCGAAATGAACTGCTAGGGCTGGAGCTTAAACGCATGGATGTCATGCGCCGTGATTCAAAACAAAGTGGGAGTGATGCAGGGATTTTGACAGCGGCGCATATTAAATGGCTGGTTAAGTTAATTAAGTTGACTTCAGAGGATGTCGTGAAAAATCAATTTCTTTTGGATGCCTTTGGGTTGCTGCCATTGGCGTTGGCGATTGAAAATCAATCTTTAGTTTGCACTATATTCTGTGCGTTATTCTGGTTGTCTACGGTTGGTTTTCAATTAATACGTGGAACGATGCTCTGCCTCGCGAAAGGGTTGAATGATGCAGCTAAAGCATTGCAAGGTAGTTGCTTCCAGTTCTTGGGGGGTGCGCTTGAATCTTTATCAGCGCTTATTGGTTATGTTTTTGATCCCATAAGAATGGTACAGCAAAATACTAGGCTCGTACCTGGGATGTCGCGAGTAAAACAGATTTTTATAGCGGTGGCGAGCTTTACATTGTCAGTCACGCTAATTGGGTTATCTGTTTGGCTTCTTTTGCCTTACATTTTGCCAGCCATTGCTGTTCTAGCGCCTGTTTGCCTTCTTATGACTAAGTTTGCTCTTGGGTGTGAAATTTTAGCCTTATTTTCTGCCGCATTACTCTTTGTCGTCGGAGAAAGGTTCGCCACTACGAAGATTATCCCCGGCATGTATAGTCAAAAAAAGAGCACAATTAAAGATGAGCTTAGGGATCAGTACCCGGTGTTTTTTTCTAAGACGGACCCTAAGGCTGTTAGGGCTAAAGCAGGAGGCGAACCTGATCCAATAAAGTCGACGAATATTACTCAGAAGGCTGCTCTATGAATCTGATGATACTTCAGGCACAATAGCTTTTTGATCCATTAGCTGAGGAATGAACATGAAATTGAGGGTGTTAGGTGCTGCTGCTGTTGTGTGTTTAATAAGCACGGTTACTTTTGCTGAAACCGACCTGGTCTCTACAAAGGCTCAAATGAGTTATGCGTTAGGTGTGACCATGGGGAAGCATATTAAAGATCAAGGTGTCCCTTTAGATGATCATATTTATGCCGATGCTTTTGAGATTGGTTATCAAGGTGAAGCCTCAGAGCTAAGTGATGATAAGATTCATAGCGCAATGATGGCATTTCAAAAACAAGTATTACTATTGCAAGAGGAGCAAACTACAGTGGTTTCAGAGCAAAACAAACAAGCGGGTAAAACATTTTTAGCAGAAAACAAAACCAAAGATGGAGTCGTTACAACGGATTCAGGCCTTCAATACAAAATTATTCAAGCAGGCTCAGGTGATTCACCTAAGAGAAGCGATGAGGTTGAGGTGAACTATGAGGGTCGTTTGATTGACGGCACTGTTTTTGACAGTTCATTCCAGCGTGGCCAACCGGCAGTTTTCCCAGTAGGCGCTGTTATCTCGGGTTGGACAGAAGCATTGCAAATGATGAAGCCAGGCTCACAGTGGGAGCTTTTCATTCCTGCTGAGCTCGCTTATGGCGAAAGAGGAATTGGTCAGATTGGGCCTAACTCAACACTTATCTTTACCGTTGATTTGATCGAAGTTAAGTAACGGTCGTGCGTCTTTAATTTATAGTCTTTGATAAGATGGATCCCGGATCAAGTCCGGGATGACGCAGCGTGAATGGATCCCGGATCAAGTCCGGGATGACGAGTCTCGCGTCTTTCCGGAATTGCTACGAGCGACTTGTCGCGAGGCAATATCCGGAATCCATTCTGATTAAGCGCGCGTAGCGCTTTCTATATTTTAATGGATCCCGGATCAAGTCCGGGATG
>DKOI01000059.1 GCA_002469885.1 Legionellales bacterium UBA7366
GTTGATAAGTCCGAGAACGAATATGGTAAACGAAGCGAAACCACAAGAAACAAGGCAAAGCCGCAAAGTGCGATCATTGCAGATCAAGCTTACAATGAGTATTTAAACAAAGCTGTTAAGTCAGGCTCTTATTTTTCAACAACGGAGTGCTTTGTCACAAAGTCAAAAGCTAGAATAACGCGATTAGATGCGCGTCTTCAGGCGGCGAATGAAAAGTTTTCACGCTGCACGCAGGCTTCAGCAAAAGTTGTTGAGGGTATCGGGCTTATTTCGAAGTCCGTGGATGGGGCTAAGGGTAAGCTTAAGTCTGCTCAAGATAGAGTTAATGCGTTGCAGGAAAAAATTAGCGAAAAGCATGATCAAGACATGGCTATGGATGCCACTCTTGTTGAGAAGTTTAAGGAAATTGAAAAAAGGCAAGCGGAAATTCTATCTCTCACAACAGATCAGCAGTGGGCTCACATTGACGCTGAGTCTCAAAGGGGTGTAAGACAACGTTTTACAACGCTGTATCATTCTTTGAAAAGTCAAATTGATCTGCATATCCGTAATAAAAATAAATCGAACGCCGAAGAAAAGATTGCTGGGGAGGGTATTACCGCTAAACTCAAGGAGTTGCTCAAAGAGCTTGATCAGCTGCAAAGTAAGCACGCTCAATTAAAGGGCGCTAGTCAAGACTCATCAATTAAAGAGTTTAGACCTGCCTTTAACCATAATGCGCGATCAACACAGACAACAAGCACCCATGAAATACGGATTGAAAAAAAGTTCAGCACAAATGATGAAAGTGAGCCAACGTTAAAGGCGCTTGATATATTGCTTACAGGGGGTGATATTACCCAGAAGCAATATTCAACCAGTAAATTAAAAGAGTTATACCATAAGTCTTTTAGCGAACTGAGCCAGGAGAGAAAGCCAAAGCAGGCTGATCTATCTGAAATAAAGTTAAGCCATAAAAATATTAAGCTGTATTCTCAATTAGTCGTGCTTGCTGTGAATTTGCAAAAACGATCAGGCTCTTTTAACTCTGAAAAAACTGTCAATCTCTTGACTTGCATTCAAAACGCTCTCGGGTTTATTAAGCGCTCGCCAGTTCCGCTGGCTCAAGAATGCAATGATTCTCTTTCGTTAATGAAAAAAACGTCACGCAACCTCTTAGAGAGCTGTGAGAAATCATTAATTGCTAGTGTCAATGAAAGCGGTGAGCGCGATTGCGCCAGCCAGATAAAAAATAATCTGAAAAGAATCTTCAACGTTAAAACGCAGCCTGAGAATATTGACGAGATTGATAAGTTACTTTCTAAGGCGGAATTTTTCCGTAAAATTTTAATGGAGCCTGTCGAAGATGGATTGACATTGCTGTTCATGTTAGATCACTTGCCACCTGCTCATTGGATTGATAGTTCAAAGGAAGAAAGTGACTGTCAAGAAATGCTTAAAATATCTAGAAAGCTTGGAATTATGCAAGCCGGCATAAAGACATCGGGCGCTCTTTATTTTGATATAGCCCTAACGGTTATAAAAAAACAAACCTCCCTGGAAAAGCTAAATCTCGACGATAGGCTCAGTAAGGGTGGAAAAAAAGTAAGGCCAGGCAATGGTTGGGGAGAATATCAAAAGGCTAAAAAAGTTACGAAATTTTCGAAGTCTTTGCAAGCCTGCTTATCTTTTTTTGATAAAGAATCACTGAAGACTGAGCCCCGAGGGAGCGTGCTCAGAAATTTATACGATTTCTTAGCCGCTGAGTATGAGCCAACCCTTTTTGCTCAGCAGTTCGCCGAAATACAAAAATTGAAAGATGGTGGTCAGTTAGCAGAAATGTTACGAAGGTTTAGTGCCGAGTATGCAGAATTATATTTCTTTAACGTTGATAAAGAAGATAAAGCTGAAGAACAACTGAGTCAACTCATGGATTCTGTCAGCACAACGGCTTCCACGATTATATGGGCGCAAGCGGTTCTGAACTTAACAAAAATTACGCCTTTGCCACCTTCGTGGCTAATTTTCGCCGTGCTCCAGAAAGTTGATGTGCTTGAGCCTAGGGCGTTAGCTTTGATTATGGAAGTAAAGTGCGACGATGATGAGGCGATTGACATAAAAACACGTCTATTTGACATCAAGCTAAAGCAGCTCTTGGGCAGAAAAAAGCTCGCGCCGCAACCAGTCATGGGCAGGCTCGCATCTGATATAGCGAAGGCGAGGAAATTTTTGTCCTTTGACAGGCAGCTTGAGATACTTCAGCAGCTCCAAGCTTTTTCCAGCGTCGAAAAGTTAGATTCGGAGATTGTGCAAATATCCCGAAAGCATCTTGCTGCTGAATTAAAGCTGGATGCTCAATTGTCGTCATATGAAGATATGTTACCTGTATCTCTAAAATCGCCTAAGATGATGGACGCATTCCTGTATTGTCTAGAGAGAAATATTTCAACTTTAGGGTTGAAAGAAGTATCAGGCATAGAAAATGCAATTTCAAATGTTAAAGAATCGCTAGCCAAAGAGCGCGATGCCAGTGAAAATTCAAAGACACTGTTGTTTGCTTCAAATGTTGACGCTCTCATTAATCAACGGTACATAGCCTTGATTGACAAACAGTACCAAACCCAGCGTGAGAATCTTGAAAAAGATTCTAAGAAGCACGCTGATATAAACACGCATCTTTCTCGATTTTCGACGTTTTACAACGTGAAGGACACGGTTGTTAAAGGGCGGAAACGGGAGTTTGTCAGATTGCTGTTAAAAAAACTCATTGATTCTGATGTTGCTATCGACAAGTTGACTTCCGTTGAAGCGTTAATTGCCGAATCAAATAAGTGTGCGTTAGCTGAGTTTAAGAAAGAAGCGTTGTTTTCACGCTTATCTCCAAGTAATACCCCAAACCCATTATTTGCCTTTGAGTGGACGGTTGATTACGGTTTTAAAGGTTGTAGCAAATTACTCGAAACAGTGATATCAAGCCTAAAAGAGCTCAAGCCTAGTGATGTTGAGTCTTTAAACCAGCTTAAACTTGTTGTTAATGAGTTGCGAGAATATATTCTTAGATTGCATTTTTCTGACTCAGGAAAACAACTGCATCTACAGGCTTGGTCTGGACAAATAAATGCAATACTGCGTCAGTTTCCTGATGAGGTTGACGAGAGCTTGCGTCTGCAGGTTGGGTTGCTACAACAAGCGCTATCAACAGCGGCGTATGAAATGAATCAATATGAAAGCGTTGAGCAGTTAGCTCAACATTATGCCCAGCGCAACCCCTTATTTAAACGTAAAAAAGCACTCAGTACAATAAAGAAAAACTCCCTCGACTCATTGCCCGAAGTATTCTCAGGGCTAACCTTTATGAGTGAAGAAAAAGCTCGCAGGTCGGCTTTTTGCACTGATGTGCTAGAAGCCCTTACCAGTGAAGAGCTGTACAACGAGCCTTTGAAATATCAGGATATAATTCAAGCGACGGTTACGCGTAGATTGGTCATGCTTGGCTATGTGGGGAATACAAAAGACGGTATTGAGAAAGGTGTTGATTTATCAGCGCTACTTGATGAAGTGATGCAAAGGGTTAAAGAAGAAAAACCGACGGAAAGTGTTCGCTTGTTTGAAAAGCTGTTTTCTTCACTCAACACATATGCTGATAAACCAAGTGAGCTTTCTGCCTTTACAGAAAAATTTATTACTTGGTTCAATGAAAATAGATTGGACCTTACAGGGCACCAATTCCATATTAATGCAATTTTTAGAGTGTTAAATGAAGCTCAAAGATTTCTTATTATCAATGATAAGTCGATCCCCTCTCACTTAACCGCAATCCGCTCAACACTTCTTGAAATTAATCCTATTACACAATCACCAAGGTTATTGTGCCTATATTCCAGGTTATATCATCAATTATTGCTTAATAAGGAAAAGACCGATGGTGTGCTAGGGGTCTTAAAAAGTATTTACGCTGACTGTGATAAAGTCGAAGTACGGATGATTAAATACCTGGCTAATGCTAAAGATTCTAATGCGGACGCTATCGATGATTTAGACTTCTTTATATCGGTACTTCCTTTGATTCCAAGGTCTCTCATGTCAGATGAATCTTCCGAAATTATTAAACTGAACCTACAGAAAAAACAAACGCTTGCGCCCATTGAGGCAAAGTTGCTACTCGCTTTGTTAACCCGTGAATCCGAGATGTTAATTCGATCAACTTTCACGGCGCCTAATGATGAGCGAGTATCTGCCTGGCTTCAGCGTATAATCTGTGATTTTAATGAAGCAGGCGACAGGCAAGGGCTCTACACATGGCTCGCAACAATATCCGAATGCTTAAATAGTGGAGTAGATAATCAACAGGTCATGCTTAAGAAGCTATTGGGTAAGCATAAGCGGCTCGCAAAATTGACTGTTGCGGATACATGGCTATCACTTCTTGTCCCTCATGAACGTGAGCTTGCTAGCAGGCTTCCTACAAAGATTATTGCTAACATTATTTTAACTGCGAATACGGTATCACTCAACTCAGCTATTGAGACTGCCTATCTTCAGCATATTGAGCGTGATCTCTATAATGAAATTAAAGCGCAACCAGAGATAAAGCATGTCGCTAAGGAATTGAATGACTTTTTGCAGGCCGATACTTATTCTGTGATGCTTGAAAAACATAAGGCATTATTACTCCCTTTAGGTGAGTTGAAACAGGATGATGCTAATAAATTGAGGTCCATGATTCAATTTGTTAAAGAATGTAAAGGATTGCTGATTCGGGGCTTAAAGGAATCCAGGTCTAGAGGGGAGGCAAGTGAGTGGTGTGACTTTATGAGCGAGTTATTGCCAAAGGCTGAAACATTAGGGTTAAACAATGTATCTAGAATTATGGTTGCGGCTCAAGTTTTTCCTGATTTAAAAAAATTAACGGCATTACTCAAAAACACAAAAGTTGAAAAAGTCACACAGATCGCCTTATGTGAACGAATTAAGATAATTGCCGGCAGAAACAATAAAGATGTTATGGAAGGTGAGGTTAGCGTATATGACGCTCTCTTTACTGAGGTCTATGCATCCCCGCAAGGTTTGGCATTTTTAACGCTACTGGGTCACAGGCTTTATGCGTCATTAAAGCATGACTCTAGCCGCATTAACCTAGAGTTACTCCAGGAGATTTTAGAAATTGCAAATGAGATGGAGGTTTTTAGCAATCCCGGTTTGTTAGCGAGATTGGAAAATGTAGGGTATTCATCATGGCTAAGCGCGTTAAAGCGCCATAAGTTACAATTGCGTTTACGGATAACAAGCAAAACTGAAAAGGGTGACTCAATTGTTGATTCGTTTATTGCCGTTCAAAAAGAAGCTAAGCCTGAAATCTTTGAGCAATGGCTGACCCATATTTCGGAGTTATCCAATGTTGACACAAGCCTTCTAAAGTCAGTTGTCGAATCTTTTGCAAGCAAAAAATGGAGCTTAGATGAAACAACTTTAGCGGTAATGTGCGACAACCCTATAGAATCTTGGTTTGTTAGGTTGTCGGCAAATGATTCCTTGGGCGCTGCGGAGCGTTCACCCAAAAAGCTGATTGAATTAATGCTTCATGACTCTAGAGGGATGGGTGAATCGTTAAAACAAAGTTTAGCGGTAGGCGAGCTCAAAGGTGAGAAAACCAGCACCTACGAAAAGCTCCTTGAGCGCATTGCCAGAAAATACAAAGATTATGAGGCGCTAAATGACGCAGAAATTCTGAAAAAATCCAAAGGATTTAGAGCAAAACAAGGGTTCTTACGAAACAATGCTGAAAACCAGTACGATGATATAGTGGATTTTTTGGCAGTAGCAATGAGGGTCTCCAAAAAAGAATGTGGGTATACGCTCAGAAATACTCAATTGCTTGCCGTTATGAGTTATATCGATGCATTTAATACCTCTAAAGGCAGGTTAGCTAACATTAACACCGGCGAAGGGAAAACACTTATTACTGTTATAGCCGCGATTGCTTCCGTCTTTCGTGGAGAATCAGTTGATGTTGTCACAAGCTCGCCTGTTTTGGCTATCGAAGGCGAACAGTCCTCTGAAAAATTATTTAAATCATTTGGTGTTAGCGTTTCAAATAACTGTGATAAAGAGGCTTTAAAGTGCGAGAAAGAAAGAAAGAAACGCTACCAATCTTCAGAGGTAATGTATGGTGATGTGGGCTCATTCCAAAGGGATTTGTTGTTAACAAAGCATATGGATGTAGATATACGACCAAAGACCGCAAGCACCGTTATTATTGATGAAGTGGACAGCACCTTGATCGATAATTTAGATCGGGTTCTCTATATTTCACATGATATTTCAGAGTTTTCTCACTTACGTGAATTGTTTGGCGTGATATGGGTGTATGCGAATGCTCGCCAAAACTCTACGAGTTTTGAGGCTAACGTAGAGTTTATTCAGAAACATATTGCGTTGCAGTTAAAAAACAACATTATCAAACTGCCTAAGTCATTGGATGAGTTTGTTCAGCGCAGACTTAAAATATGGATTAAAAACGCTTTCTATGCAAAACGAATGGAAAAAGGAAAGGAGTATACTATTGCTCAGACCGGAGAGCACGCAGGAAAGCCTATTATAATGGATTTGCCTACAGGTGTTGAGCAATTAAATTCAAACTGGAGTAATGGCCTACACCAATTTATTCAGCTAAAACATCAAGCTAAATTAACTAACGAATCATTAAAGGCAGTTTACACCTCGAATTTAAACTACTTTAAACTCTATGGCGCTAATGTTTATGGCATGAGCGGAACTTTAGGTTCCCAGAGCGAGAAGGATCTGTTAAGTGAGACCTATGGCGTTGATTTTTTCCGAGTGCCGCGCTTTCAACGTGAAAAATATATTCAAGAACCAGGCGTTGTGTGTAAAACGGATGAGGATTGGTTGCGTTGTATTTCTAAGGATATTCTTGAGAAGTCCTCTAAAACCGAGGCGAGTTCTCCTGAGAGTAAAGAAGCTAAAAAACCGCAGAAAGAGCGGCGTAACAAAAAAATAAGTAAGAATAAAAAATTAACCCAAAGTATAGCTCAAGCTAATACGGAACTTGAAACAACAGAGGCTGCGATAAAAAAACAAAAGAAAAAAATCGCTACTGATACCGGTCAATTAACGAAAGCCAAGCAGAAAAGTGTTCAACCTAGCACGACGGAAGATGAGAGAAAGGCTTTGATTACTCAGTGCACAGATCTTGATCTTGATATTATTAAAGGATTAGGCCTGCTTGAGGGGCTCTCTAAGCAAGTTAATGTACTTAAGACAAAGATTAAGCAGCTTAAGTTTAGACAGGCGCAAACAGAGGTTACATTGAGTGGAAACCAGAGCAGAGCATCCTTAATAATCTGTGAAGATCAAAAGTCAGCATCGGCGATTTATACTCATATTAAACAGACGCTTAAGAATGGCGGAAAGATTTATAAATACGATTCTTCGTTAGGGGATAACGAATTGCCAGCGGTTCGTCCGGGCGATGTTATCGTCGCGACCAATATTGCAGGACGTGGAACAGATATCAATGCGAAATTAGTGAATCAATTTGGTGGGTTAAACGTCCTCCTGTCTTACATGCCGTCAAACATTCGAATTGAGCAGCAAGCCTTCGGGCGTACGGCGAGAGCGGGTCAGAAGGGTAGCGGCAAGTTTATTGTGCGTGATTCACGAGTAGGTGCAACAATAGAGCGCTTACGTGATGAGAGAGATAATATTGAAGCTGACCGTCTAAATGACATTAAAGATCGCATGATTCCAAGGCTTCAACTTGAAGAAGCCCTTTTTAAGAAGTTAGCTACTTTACAAGAAAAAGTTAAGAAGCACTTTTCTGTTAAATGGGTCTCTTCAGAAGTGGTGAAGCTTGAAGTGAAGTCACTGCTTAATCGATGGGCTTTTTGGCTAGATGAACGTGAGGATCAATTTGCAAACACCGATGATGCTTGTCAAAAAAAGTTAACGAGCGAGTTTTCAGATTTTGAAGAGAGTATCAATAAAGATATTGAAGCGCCGGGTGGGACTTTGATCGATTCTTACGGGGAATTAATGAAGCTTGCGAGAATCAAATTTAAGCGAGAGGAGTATCATGGTGCTGAAGGTTGTTATGATAAAATCATTGAGGCTGAACCGCATTTCTCAGGCTTCGCTCATTATTATAAAGCTCAAGCCATTATTAAGCAGGGGTCTGGTATAGGTAATAAAGTGAGTGCCAGGAGGGAGCTTAAAAAAGCAATACTCTACTTTGAGGCTGCAAAGTATAGGCTTAGCACGCTGAATTCTTGCGTTGAAGGCATAAGCTGCAACACCCCAGATAAGCTGAAGGGCGCTGATGTGTCTCTTCTTAATGAGAGTATTTCAGGCGAGGTGGGTATATTAGAGATACATCTCAAAGCTGCTAGAGAGGCTGCGGGCTCTTCTCTATCTGTCGATGATTTGGCAGGACCATCAATCGGAAATAATCCTGAGGTCCTTTTTTCAAGAATCTTAGATTGGTTAGGCGCAAACCAGAAGAGTCTCATAAAGAGTTACCGTGTCAGCAAAAAAGCTGGAATCAAAAAGGACGAGGGGTCAGGGCTTGAGTACCTCACGTATGATGACTCGGCTGTTGATTTCCCCGAAAAGTATATGTTTTGCAAGAGTGAGGTGATAGATTTATTTAGAGGCAAAATTCTAGCGCAGTCCTTAAAAGGCCGAACCCTGTCCACTGCTGACTTATCTCAGTTTGTTTTTTCCCAAAAAGATTTTATTGAATTGTTAGGCTCCCGGCTTAACAAGGAAAGAAAATTTTCATTAACAAGCGAGGCAAAAAACATTTCATTAGGAGAATATGTTTGGCGCGATAAACTGTTTTTAAATAAAGGGATTAAACTGAAAAAGTTTATTCTTGAGCTTAAGAAAGACTCTACATCAGCTGATGTTTTACCTGAATTAAAAAAATGCGTAAAGGCGACTGATGACCAAGCGGAGAATATCCTTAAAAAACTCATCACCTTGAAGATACTGTCACAGGATGTGGTTTATTCATTTACTGACGAACTTTCAACGACAATAACATCTTATGGCGCTAAATTCTCACTGAGTAGTCAGAAACCAAAAGCCTCCTTAAGTCAACTAAACGTTAGCGCTATCGAAGGTCTGCAAGGCAAAGGTGATGCTATTGTTAAAAAACTAGAGTCGGCTTGGGCGGAGTCTTCACTTACGTTTTCACCTGCTAAGCTGCATGTGACGCAGGTTCAGTTTTCTGCCCTTTGTTGTCAGTTACAAAAATTGGGTTTGCTTGAGTATTCTTTGGGGAAAGATCTTTCAGCTCAAACATCTCCCGAGAGCAAGGCGCTTGCCACCGACAATACACCCAAGCCGTATCATTATAAAAAAATAGAAGAAGCGGCCTTGGCGCTGCTCGCCATGGGCGGAAAATTCAAACAAACTGATATTCCATTGGGCGAGACTAGCGAAAAAGAAGCTTTCACTATGTTGAACTTTCTCGCGGGAACCAGAGTGGTGAAAACACCCGCCGCTAAATTCAAATTAAACGGCAAAAAACACAAGGATCCTAAGGGGGAAATTGAAAAAATAAAAGATAAGATCGGCGCTGCATTATGTGAAGTTTTTAAAGATGCGGAGATCAAATCCACTGATAAGCGCAGAGAAATTGAGGAGTCAATGCTTGAAGCGCTAGAAAAATCCATAGGAAAAATAAGATCGCTGCCGAAACTAAAACTCAACAATAAGCGGTTAGATGAATACTTTGAGCACGGAAAATTGCCACCCGAAGTCATTGATTACGTAAAAAATGCTTGTGATTCCGTATTAACCGTATCCGAAGATCGCGGCTATTTTTCATGGGACACGTTTGTCTGTGCTGTAATAGGATTGGTTCAGATTGCCGCAGGTGTTTTGATACTCGCATCGAGCGGATCGCCAATGGGCAAGTTGTTAATATCAGAAGGTGTTAGTGATTTAGTCTTTGCTATTGAGTCACAAATAGCGGGAAATTTTAGCTGGGAAGCCTATTCTGAGCATAAATTTCAAAGCTTGATGACATCCATTATTTGTATGGGCCTGGGCTCGCTTGTTGTCCGTGAGGCAGCTTCAGTGACAACATTTGCAGCTGAAACGAGCAAGAAAGCAATTGCTCTAGCGGTGGCTCGAGAGGTGGTGTCTCACTGTGTTGATGCGGGGTGTTCAATCGCTATCAATTTTGCCTCGTCCAAACTTGCTGAACAAGCGGCTAAGGAATTGTTTAGTAACTTCCGAAAAGATTTCGCACAAAAAGTAGAGAAGAGCCGTTCTTTAAAGGAAAGTAAGGCATCTATTAAAAATTCCTACTCCACATTAGTCAAGCTGCTTGGTGAGCATCAGGCATCGATTGTTATTAATAGAACTTTTCAAAAGTCCAATGTTTCTAAGAAAATTAACGAACGACTCGATACTGAAATTTTGGGTTTTATTCAAAAAGCCTCAACTGGCTTATCAAAGTTTAAGGCCAAAACCAAAAGCTCCTCGGGCATAGCGATGTTTTCATCGGCTTGGAATTTGATTGATATCATTGGTAAGGTTGCAAAATATGCAGGTCTTGGCGTCTCTGTCGCAAACATTGCGATCATCACTGAGAACGCTATGGAACAGCTTGCGCAGAACCTTGCCAGAGAGGCTGCAAAGTCTGAGGAACAAAAGTCTTCTGATAATGCCCCATTGAGCCGTCAGGAGTCGGCTTTTGTCGAAAGTATGGTGAAGGCAACGGTCGGCGTGGCTATGGAGCAAACCATAGCCTACACACAAAAAGCCTTTACGGGCGTTGGCTGTGAGGCTTTTAGCTCAGCGCTGAGTGCTTTAACCCCTAAAAAAGAACGTGTGACAGTGCCTGCAATGGCCGCCCTCTATGATAAATTTTTCAAAAATGATTCTGAAGAAATGCCTGATGATACGCAAGCTAAACACAGTGCTTCAACGCAGCAACGATTTAAAGATCCTGAACCTCGCGCTCTGGAAGAGGGGGGCTTTTATAGCCCTAAGTTTAAAAAGGCCTCACCGGCGCAGCCAGAAACCAGAGATTCCTTTCTGTCAAAAGATTTAAATTTTGATCTT
>DKOI01000050.1 GCA_002469885.1 Legionellales bacterium UBA7366
GTTTATAATCCTAATCTAGCGTGGTTAGAAGAGGCGATACAATCTCTCCAATCTCAGGTTTACACTTATTGGGAGTTATGTATTGCAGATGACTGCTCAACTGATAGTCAAGTCCGTGCGTTCTTAGAGCAACTTATGGATTCAGATAAACGCATTAACGTGATTTTTCGTAAAGAAAACGGGCATATATCAGCAGCGTCGAATAGTGCATTAACGTTAGTGCAAGGTGAATGGGTTGCCTTGATGGATCAAGATGATATTCTGCCAAAGGATGCGCTGTATTGGATCGTAGAAGCAATTAACACACAGCCAAGTGTTCGTTTAATTTATTCTGATGAAGATAAGATAGATGAAAACGGTGATCGTTTTGCCCCGTATTTTAAGTGTGATTGGAATCTCGATTTTTTTTATTCACAGAATATGTTTAGCCACCTTGGTGTTTATCATAAACCCTTGCTTGATGAGGTTGGCGGCTTTAGAGTGGGTTTTGAAGGCGCGCAAGACTATGATTTAGTGCTGCGTTGTATTGAAAAAATATCACATGAGCAAATCATTCATATTCCTCGAGTGTTGTATCACAGGCGTGCACACAGTGGTAGCACTGCACAGACACCCTCTGCTAAGCCTTACGTAGATCTAGCGGTGTTTCAAGCGCTGACAGAATATTTTCAACGACAAGGTATTGATGCGTTAGTCGAGCGAACAGAGTATGGAAATAGAATTCGTTATCATTTGCCAGAGCGTTTACCGCTTGTTTCTTTGATTATACCAACGCGAAATAATCTTAAGCTTATTCAAGGTTGTGTTGAGAGCATTATCAATAAAACAATCTATTCTAACTATGAAATAATCATTGTGGATAATGGGTCAGATGATGTTGAGGTGCTGGCATATTTGGCTTCTCTTTCAACAGATTCGCGAATACGTATCTTAAGAGACGATAGGCCGTTTAACCATTCTCAGCTCAATAATGCGGCTGTCAATATTGCAAAAGGTGAAATTTTAGGCTTGCTCAATGATGATGTTGACGTTATTTCACCTGATTGGCTGTCTGAAATGGTGGCGCATGCCTTGCAACCGGGTGTTGGCGCCGTCGGGGCTAAGTTATTGTATGCGAACAATACGTTGCAACATGCTGGAGTTGTTCTCGGCATACATGGGTTGGTTGATCATGTGTGTAAATATTTCCCTCGCCATTATGCTGGAGATTTTGGTCGATTAGGGGTGGTGTCGTCATTTTCTGCAGTGACAGCAGCATGTCTGGTCATTAAAAAATCTGTATTTCAAGCGGTTGGTGGGTTTGATGAGAAAAATTTACCCACAGATTTTAATGACGTTGATTTTTGCTTACGTGTACGGGCGTTAGGGTATCGAAATATCTATACGCCGTTTGCGGAGTTGTATCATTATGAGTCTGCCACTAGAGGGTATGCTCGTACGGTAGAAACAGAGGCTGCAAAATACATACAAGAAAAATGGGGCGACTTTGTCAAAGCGGATCCTGGTTACAGTCCTCATTTGTCTTTAATCTATGGTGACTTTACACTTGCTCCTCAATCGAGAGTGGCGCCTGTATCACTTATGGATTCAACAGTGTCAAGTGAGACAATGGCGAGTGTAATTGCCTAAAAAAAACGGTAAACTCTAGGGCGTTGTTCAATAGGGAATAAATGATGTCAGAGGGCACGCAGCTTTCAAATTTGTACAAAATACGGTTTCCAGAACAAATGTTAGCAGCAAAAAATGCTATTTGGAAAACGATTTGTAAACATTTCTTAGAAAGGTTTGTTAAACCATCAGATGTTGTACTTGACGTTGCTTGCGGTTATGGAGAATTTATTAACAACATTGAAGCAGGCAAAAAAATTGGAGTGGACTTAAACACTGAGGCTCACACCTTTTTGGATTCAGATGTTGAGTTTCATGAATGCAATGCGCTAAATCTATCGTCAGTTGTACGTGATAGAGCCGATGTGGTTTTTACCTCCAATTTCTTGGAGCACTTGCCCGATAAAAAAAGCTTGGATGCATTTTTAGATCAAGTCATGTTAGCGTTGAAATCTGGCGGACGGTATTTAATTCTAGGCCCTAACTTGCGCTACTTACCAGGCCAATACTGGGATTTTTATGATCACCATTTAGCGTTAACGCATTTATCGCTCAGTGAAGCTTTAAAACTTAAAGGCTTCAAAGTTGATGTGTGTATCGATAGATTTTTGTCTTACACCACACAAGGCGCATTACCGACTCACCCAGGCCTTGTTTGGCTTTATCTTAAAATTCCTTTTGCATGGCGGCTATTAGGAAAACAGTTTTTTATCGTGGCGAGAAAGCCGTAATAAACGTTCAATGGAGTGAGCAAGATGCAGGCAAATGCTAATATCAAAAAACACGGTTTGTTCGGCTTCGGAAAACGCATACTCACTTGCGCGCGTATGTTGCGGGTGCATCAATGGTTAAAAAACGGGTTGTTATTTGTTCCCTTGCTTTTGTCGCATCAATTTTCAAACGTAAACCTTTGGCACGGACTCATCATTGCTTTTATCGCCTTTAGCCTGTGTGCATCTTCGGTTTATATTATTAACGACATATTGGATATTGAAAGTGATAGAGCGCACCCTCGAAAATGCAAACGTCCATTTGCATCGGGTGAGGTTCCCATTTGGGTCGGTGTGTTGTTGGCGCCAGTGTTGCTTTTAACAAGTGTTGTGTTGGCGCACCAAGTTGGCGGCACATTCTTTTCTTGGATGCTTTTTTATTTTGGCGTCACGTTAGCCTATTCATGGAAGCTTAAAAATATCATGCTAGTTGATTGTGTATTGTTGGCGATGCTTTATACCTTGCGCATTATTGCAGGTGGTTCGATTGGGACCGTCGGATCGTCATTTTGGCTGCTTGCTTTTTCGGTCTTTATTTTTTTATCGCTGGCTTTTGTTAAGCGCTATGCAGAATTGCAAGTGTTAGCACTCGCAGGAAAAGAAAAAAACACTAGGCGCGGTTATTTTGTCTCAGATGCGCCGATGATTCAAATGTTAGGGATAGCCTCAGGCTTTGCTGCTGCGGTTGTCTTAGCGCTTTATTTGAATAGCGAAAAAATTGTTGTCCTCTATCGCATGCCGATTTTAATCTGGGGTGTTATACCCATTTTCATCTTTTGGATAAGCTGGGTTTGGATGAAAGCCCATCGTGGTGAAATGCATGATGACCCGTTAATTTTCGCGATTAAAGATAAGGCTAGCTTGCTTTCAGGTATCGCTTTTGTCTGTGTACTAATGTTAGGTACGGTGGGCATTACATGGTAGCGGTATCGTCCTGGGGAAGTATGCTTCGCGAAGAACATGATGTTCATATGCTAACAAATCGTGATACGCCCTTATTTTCAAATGATCAATTAGGTATTGCTTATGGGTTGGGCAAAAGCTATGGTGATGTGTGTTTAAATCCAGGAGGCGTTTTATGGAATACAACGCGTCTGGATCGGTTCATTCAGTTTGATGCGGTTACGGGTGTGTTGGCTTGTGAGGCAGGCGTTTTGCTAAGTGATATACAGCGACTAACAATGCCATCGGGTTGGATGCTGCCTGTGACACCTGGCACTCAGCTCATCACGGTGGGTGGTGCAATTGCAAATGACGTGCACGGTAAAAACCATCATGTGTATGGTTCTTTTGGTGATCATGTTACACAACTTAGCTTAGCGCGCTCCGATGGCACGTTGATGCAATGTGGTCCTCATGGCCAAACCGATTGGTTTAGTGCAACAGTGGGTGGCTTAGGATTAACCGGTGTGATTACCCAAGCAGAAATTCAATTGCGTCGTTTTGCGAGCCCTTGGCTTAACACGGAAACTATCCCCTATCATAGCTTGCAAGAATTTTTTGATCTGGCTGATGCATCAGAAGAAGGTTGGGAGCATACGGTTTCGTGGGTTGATTGTACAGGAAAGAAAAATGTGCGCGGCATTTTTATGCGAGCGAACCCTGTGACAGAACCGATGAGTAATGATTGCAGCGCACGCTCGGGTTCTATGCCTTTTATGCCGCCTGTATCACTGGTTAATCGGTTTTCTCTTAAGCTTTTTAATACGGTTTATTTTAACCGGCATAAACTGAGCGAACGTATTATGCATCATGATAGATTTTCATATCCGCTAGATAGTGTGTCGCATTGGAATCGAATCTATGGACCTAAAGGTTTTTATCAATATCAATGCGTTATTCCGCGTGAGAGTGGATATGATGCTGTGGCCTCGTTATTAAATGAAATAGCAAAATCCGGTCAAGGGTCTTTTTTGACGGTGTTAAAAACATTTGGAAACAGGGAGTCTATTGGGATGTTAAGTTTTCCACGCCCTGGCGTGACTCTGGCGTTGGATTTTCCCAATCAGGGCGAAAAAACACTGGCATTATTTGCCAAGTTGGATGATATTGTTCAGGCCGCAGGCGGCCGTCTTTATGCAGCTAAAGATGCACGCATGCCGCGTGATTTGTTTGAAGCGGGTTATCCGCAATTGAATACATTTAATCAATACCGTGATCCTGGGATGAGCTCAGCGTTATCACGCAGACTATTAGGGAGTTAATAATGGAAGAAATCGTGGAAGAGACAATGGAAGAAACAGTGGTTGAAACGACAAAAAAACGTATTGTGATTATTGGCGCAACATCGAGGATTGCAGAACATTGTGCGCGCTTATGGGTGAGAGATGAAGCGATTGACTTAACACTAGTAGGGCGCAATGAGGCAAAGTTACAACAAATAGCCTCTGATTTGCATGTGCGTAATTCTGAATCCATCATTCGTGTATTAGCAACGCGCTTTATTGATCCGATGGACATTCAGCATCTTGTTGAGGGTATTATGACACAAGGCGCGGTTGATCTCGTATTGATTGCACACGGCATTTTGCCGGATCAGCAGGCTTGTCAGCAGCAATTGGTTGATAACTATGAGGCATTAGTGATTAACGGCGTGTCACCTGTTATGTGCGCAGAAGCATTTGTGACGGAAATGGAAAAAGTGAATCATGGAACAGTCGCCATCATTGGTTCTGTTGCAGGTGATAGAGGCCGCAAAACTAACTATGTTTATGGCGCAGCAAAAGGGTTAGTCAATCGTTATGTGCAAGGTCTTCAACATCGCTTAGCAAAAACAGAAGTGAAGGTTGTTCTAGTCAAGCCTGGCCCGACTGATACACCGATGACGGCTGAATATAAAGCTAATGGCATGCCACTGGCTTGTGTGAAAGGCGTTGCACAAGACATTGTTGATGCGATTGAAAAGAAAAAATTTATGGTCTACACGCCAATAAAATGGCGCTTGATCATGAAAGTGTTTTGTAATTTACCGCGTTTTATTTTGCATAAATTGGAAGTATAAGCGCGAATCAGAATGAGTCATGTATGAGCCAAGAAAAGATAATTTTACCAGGTGGCGCAGGCCTTGTTGGGCAGAACTTAATTGTTCGCCTGAAGAAAAGAGGGTATACCAATTTAGTTGTGCTTGATAAACACCGCAAGAACCTAGAGAAGTTAAAAGCGCTACATCCTGATCTGCTAGCAGAATATGCTGATCTAGTTGAGCCAGGCGAATGGCAGCAACATTTTAAAGAGGCTGATGTTGTCGTAATGTTGCAGGCACAAATTGGTGGATTGCATTACGAAGAATTTATTCGCAACAATGTCGATTCGACACGTTTGATGGTGGATTTGATTAAAGCGAATAATATTCCACAAGTTGTCTATATCAGTTCATCGGTTGTTGAATCGGTAGCTGATGATTTTTATACGCGCTCTAAAGAGCTGCAAGAAAAATTGATGTTAGACAGTGGAATTGCTTGCCCAGTGCTGCGACCC
>DKOI01000025.1 GCA_002469885.1 Legionellales bacterium UBA7366
AGGAAAAAACGGCCATCGTGATCTTGCGCTACAATATTCGCAATATTGGACTCCGCTTCTGCAATCGACAAAGCGAGCGTTGCTAGAATGCCGCGTCTGTTTTCAATCTCAACCCGAATATCAACAACAAAATCACCTTCGACTTCATCTTCCCAGCGCAAAGGCACACATTTTGTGGGATCATCACGTCGCCTGATCAAACGAGGACATTGATCCGCATGCACAATCAAACCCTGACCTTTTGATAGCTCACCAATAATAGGATCACCCGGAATGGGTCTGCAACACTCAGCAAAGTTAACCACCATGCCTTCAGTGCCCTTAATGGTCATTACATCGGCATCTTTATCAATATCGCCCACGGTAATTTGCTGCGCTTCTAACATTTGTTTAGCAACCAATGCCGGCACTCGATTTCCAAAACCCACTTCTGCCAATAAATCATCTGCAGAGTTGAGTTGGTACGCTTTTACGATTGGTGCTAATTGTTTCATTGAGAAACGCCCACCCAAGCCTTTGATGGCTTTTGATAATAATCGCTTGCCCAACTTCATGGACTCAGCGCGGCGCTGTGTTTTTAAATAATGGCGGATGTTACTGCGCGCCTTACCGGTCACAACAAAATTCAACCATGACGTGTTGGGGCGTGCGCCCGGCGCTGTAATCACCTCAACGGTTTGGCCACTTTCTAAGGCGGTTGATAACGGCGATAAGCGACGATCAATTTTAATGGCAACACAACTGTTACCCACATCAGAATGCACTGCATAAGCAAAATCTACGCCGGTAGCGCCCGCAGGCAATTTGATAATCTGACCCTTAGGCGTAAAAATGTAAGCCTCATCAGGGAACAAATCAATTTTCACATTTTCAACAAACTCAATAGATGTGCCCGCACTTTGCTGCATTTCCATCACATCTTTAATCCACTCACGTGCACGCAACTGCGCTTCGCTAAAATCTTTCGCTTCAGATTTATAAAGCCAATGCGCCGAAATACCGTTCTCAGCCATGCGCTCCATTTGGTAGGTGCGAATTTGGATCTCAATCGGCAACCCATAAGGTCCGAATAATGTTGTATGTAAGGATTGGTAACCGTTGGCCTTTGGAATAGCGATATAATCTTTGAAACGCTGCGGGATGGGTTTATAGAGATTATGAACTGCGCCTAATACGCGATAGCACTCATCCACTTTATCAACGACAATTCGAAAGGCATAAATATCCATGATTTCAGAAAAAGGAATTCGTCTATCACGCATTTTCTTGTAAATGCTGAATAAATGTTTTTTGCGCCCTTTTAACTGCACGTTGGGAATATCGAATTGATCGATGCAAGAACGTAAGGATTTTTCAATCACCGACACAATTTCTTTTCGATTGCCTCGGGCTTTTTTAACAGCGTTTTCTAACACATTGTAGCGGGTGGGATAAAGTGCAGCAAAACCTAAATCTTCTAACTCAACGCGGAACACATGCATCCCAAGCCTGTTAGCGATAGGCGCATAAATGCCCAGCGTTTCTTTTGCAATACGCCCTTTTTTAGATTGCGGCAGTGTTTTCAACGTTCGCATGTTATGCAGTCTGTCTGAAAGCTTCACCAAAATGACGCGCGTATCTTTTGCCATCGCTAAAATCATTTTGCGGAAATTCTCGGCTTGCGCCTCAGCACGTGACTCAAACTTAATTTGCGTCAGCTTGCTCACGCCATCGACCAAGTCAGCCACTTCACGTCCGAACTCTTGGATAATGGTCTCTTTATCAACGCGTGTATCTTCGATCACATCATGCATGATCGCGGCCATAATCGTGGGTTGATCCATGCGGATTTCAGCTAAAATACACGCAACGGCGATAGGGTGTGTGATGTAAGGTTCGCCAGTGTAACGAGTCTGGCCATCGTGAGCTTTCTTAGCCAATTGATAGGATTGATAAATAGCATCAATCTGCTGTTTATCCATGTAATTTTTTAGTTCTTCCCGCAAGGGCTTAAAATGAGACATTGATCACGCATTCCAATACTAAAAGCTCTTATAACCTAAGAATAGCATGAGAACATACACGGTCGCTATAAGCGCTTAGAGAAGATCCAAGAAATTAAGCGTCGTCTGACTTAGGCTCGCTTTCATCAGCAGAATCAGCTGGCTTTGGCGCCACTTCATCAGCTGAGATGTCAGCTTGAGGGGCTTCAGCACTCAGTTCAACATTGATTTCTTCTGTCACCTCGTCAGTAGAGGTTTCTAGCTCAATATCAAAGTGCTCAGAGGCTTCGAGTTCACGGGTAAGGATGGTATTTTCGGCAATTTCACGCAAAGCCATTACTGTTGGCTTGTCATTGTCCCAAGGCAACGTCGCCTCAGCGCCTAACGACAGTTCTCTAGCACGCTTAGATGCTTTTAAAACCAAATCAAAACGATTGTTAACATTTTCTAAACAATCTTCAACCGTAATTCGAGCCATGGGATTCTCCATTATAGAACACATTTTGTGCAAAAGCGGGTTTGAACCCCACTAAAACCGTCATTTATGTGGGGCATTCTACACGATTTGTCAGAAAAAAAACAAGAGGGACCGAGAATTAGTTTTCACTCCAGCCAGCATACCCGCCAATCAATGAATAGACATTCTGGTAACCCATTTTCTGCAAATTGTCCGCTGCTAAAGCAGATCGATATCCGCCTCCACAAAACAACACAATTTCTGCAGCTGGGTCTGGAATCACACTCTCAATCTTACACTCTAACAAGCCCTTGCTAATATGCACGGCATCAGGGATAGAGCCATGCACCCACTCACCATCTTCACGAACATCAATTAAATACAAGTGCTTCAATCGCGCCTGCATTTCTCTCAATTGCTCAGGTGTGACTTCTTTAATTCGCGCTTTAGCCTCCGCGGTGAGCTTCATAAAAGCTGACATACTGCTTAACTCCTCTTAATTTGGTAACCCTTTCAAAATTTTGACGTTATGATACCATGTCTCCACAAAGCTTTCTCAACAACAACGATTTAGGGCGATATATGAGCAACAAGGAACGCGTCGAAGAATACCAAACACAGGTGTGGACCCACCATAATTCTGATATTGTTTTTGACTTTTTCGCGCCCGATGCCATCATTCACAGCTCCGTTAAAAAGCTTAACGGCCCAGCTGCCATGAAAGACACTATTGAGGTCTGGTTAAAAGGCGTGCCCAACATCAAAGTCTATTGGGATGCCATTCTGCCTGAAGGCGATAAAGTCGTTTCAATCTGGCACTGCGAAGGCACACAAACCGGTGAATTCCTAGGACTCCCCCCTTCTGGGAACAAGCTCGAATACAAAGGCATCACTGTCTACGAATTTAAAGACGACCTCATTCAAGAATATTGGGGCATAGTTGATATCGAAAACATTAAGGCACAATGCCTAAAATCATAACGAGAGGATGACGCACGCATGGGAAACTCACTCAACAAACTGATCAGAGGTTACCGTTTATTTTCTGCGACCTACGCATTACAGTATGAAGATATCCTCAAGAACTTAACCGCGGGTCAAACACCTGAAATCATGATTGTAGGTTGCTCAGATTCTCGCGTTGACCCAGCGCTGATGCTTAACTGTGATCCCGGCGATTTGTTTGTCACGCGCAATGTCGCCAATGTCGTACCACCGTTTGCAGACGACAAAATGATACACGGCACCTCAGCCGCATTGGAATTCGGCATCCGCCACTTAAAAGTAAAACACCTCATCATCTTAGGCCACAGCCAATGCGGCGGCATCAACGCCCGACTTAATCCTACTTGCGTAGAAGACAGCGACTTCTTAACCAACTGGACAAGCTTAATCGACGTGAACGATAAAGCACCCGACCTCAACGAATGCGCCAAACATTCCTTACTCAATTCACATCAAAATTGCTTAAGCTTCCCCTGGATAAAAAAGAAAGTCGAAGCCGGTGAAATGCAAATACACTTATGGTTTTTTGACATCACTGACGCGTCGATTCATGCGTATAATTTTGATGACAAAGAATATCAACCACTCTAAAGCACTTAATCTAAATAAGGTTTGGCTTCTTCAAGATCAGGGGACGTCAACACATTCAAGTCAGGCCAACTGCGCAACCACGTGATTTGGCGTTTTGCTAACTGGCGAGTTGCAATGATTGCACGCTCACGCATTTCATCTTCACTCAGATCGCCTTCTAAATATTGCCACGCTTGACGATAACCAACACAACGCATGGAGGGTAAATCTAGATGCAAATCGCCGCGAGCTTTCAAGCGCTTAACCTCGTCGATAAATCCTTGCGATAGCATTTGATCAAAGCGTTGCTCAATCTGCTTATGCAACAATGCTCGGTCTTCAGGCATTAGTGCAAGGTTAATAAAATCAAACGGCGGCTCTTCTTGCATGCCGCGCAAATCACTTAACGGTTTTCCAGTCACGCGATACACTTCCAGCGCGCGCTGCAAACGTTGCGGATCGTTTGGGTGAATACGCTCGGCAGACTCAGGATCCACGGCTTTCAGTTTGTCGTGCATTGCCTGCCAACCCAATGCATCAGCTTCTTGTGAAATCGCATTACGCACATCCGCATCTGCAGCAGGCAAGGCAGACAAGCCTTGTTGCAACGCCCGGTAATAAAGCATCGTACCGCCTACCAATAAAGGCCTATTTCCATTAGCAATGATTTCTTTAATTTCACGATGAACATCATGACAAAAATCTGCAGCAGAATACGGTTCTAAAGGATCGCGTATATCAATCAAGCGGTGTGGCGCACGCGCCAATGTCTCTGCATCCGGTTTTGCAGTGCCGATATTCATGTCACGATAAATCATGGCAGAGTCGACACTGACAATTTCAAGCGGTAACGCTTGCACAAGCTCACACGCTAAGCCCGTTTTTCCACTGGCTGTCGGACCCATCAAACAAATAACCGTTGGCTTTTTCATTATTGCCCACGCAAAAATAATTTATCGAGCTCGGCAATGCTAAGTTGCGTCCAGGTCGGACGTCCATGATTGCACTGCCCGCTGCGTTCCGTGATTTCCATATCGCGCAAAATAGCATTCATCTCCGGCAAGGTTAACGCGTGGTTCGCACGCACAGCACCGTGACACGCCATTGATGACAAGCACTCATGCATATGATCAATGATGCGCGCCGTTTCGCCGTGAGCGATAATGTCGGACAACATGTCACGCACGAGCTCTTCCATATTGCCTTCACATAACATCGCCGGCACTTCGCGCACAAACAATGATTCCGGTCCGCTCTGCTCAATCACCAAGCCCAATTGCGCAAATTCTTCAATGTGATTATTTGCATACTCTGCTTCTTTTTCACTGACGGTGATGCTGAGCGGCATCAACAACATTTGTCGCTGAATGCCGCCTGAGGCAAACGCAATCTTTAATTTTTCATACACAATGCGCTCATGCGCCGCGTGCATATCAACAACAATTAAGCCTTTTTCATTTTCAGCTAATATATAAATTCCTTTCAACTGCGCCAAGGCAAACCCTAACGGCGGCGCCTGTGTTTCTTCTTGTTGCGTTTGCTTAGGCTCTTCAGCAGGCAGCGTTACCAATGTTTCATACGCACGTGCTTGCGCGGCCATGCTCGGTTGCCGTGATGGAATTGGCGAAACAGGCACGGGGGTTGTTAATGGCATAGGGCGCTGTTCATATTGAACAGGCTCTGACACGTTTGTCACAGGCTGAACTTGCGTCGGCACATCATGTGTTTCAACACGCCCTGGGCGCATATCCGCAATTGATTTATGCAAACTGCGGTAAATAAAATCATGCACAAGACGCGACTCACGAAAACGTGCTTCACTCTTAGCTGGATGCACATTCACATCCACTGCTGTCGGATCTATTTCGAAAAACAAAACAAAGGCGGGGTGACGGCCGTGAAACAACACATCTCTATAGGCTTGACGAATTGCGTGGCTCACCACTTTGTCTTTAATCACTCGACCGTTTACATAAAAATATTGCAAGTCAGCTTGACTGCGTGAAAACGTAGGCGCCGACATCCAGCCAGACAATCGCAAACCTACCGCCTCATGCTCTACATAAAATGCACTTTCCATAAACGCTTTGCCGCACACTTTACTGACGCGGTTTTCTTGGGCCGCTAAATCATTCGCGATAGGCAAATGATAAACTGATTTTCCGTTATGGTTTAAATCAAACGCCACATCAAAATGACTGAGCGCAATACGCTTCACCACTTCATCAAGATGAGAAAACTCTGTTTTGTCTGTCCGTAAAAATTTGCGGCGAGCCGGCGTATTGAAAAACAAGTCTAAAACGTCAACCGTTGTGCCTTGTGGATGCGCACAGGGCTTCACTGTCGCCTCCATATCACGCCCTTGGGCAATCACTTGATGCGCTTGCGATTCGCCTTCGCATAAAGACGACAACGTGAGACGCGAAACTGAACTCATACTCGCCAAAGCCTCACCACGAAAGCCTAAGGTCATAACAGATTCTAAATCATCTAAGCTTTGTATCTTACTGGTCGCATGACGCGATAACGCTAAACTTAAATCATCTAAGTGAATCCCTTTACCATCATCACGAATGCGAATACGTTTAATACCCCCTTTTTCAATGTCTAAGGTGACGGCTTTTGCGCCAGCATCCAAGCTGTTTTCTAATAACTCTTTCACAACGGAGGCGGGACGCTCTACCACTTCACCTGCAGCGATCTGATTGGCTAGTTGTGGTGGCAAGGACTGAATTCTGCTCATGTTTAAGTCGACTTTTGTAACCCATTGAAGCGTCTCATTTTAACAGCATTTCGGATAAATGCATGGAGTTTCGCACATCAATGAGTTAGCGAAATATCGCATAAAGATTAGACGAAAAAATCACTTATTTTGTGTTTTTTCCTTTTCAATCAATTAGTTGCGCGCGACCAAATGGACTATTGCTTGCTTTTATGCTAATATATACAGATAACTATATGAATAATATTAAAAACGTGTAAACAGGGGAATTTTAATGTCGAGCCAAGTCTGGGTCGGCAAGGACGCTAACTTTGAATCATATGAACAACTACGCGCTGAAGTAAAGTCGAGCTTTGCTTCCGGTGGCGCCGCTGTTGAGCATTTGAAAGACGAACTCAAAGCGCAATCAGAAGAGGGTTCAAAAATTAGCGCCATGCACGCAATCGAGTTTGCGCGTATTCGTTTGAATTATCTTGTTGAAGCGATTAAAGAGGCTGAACAGGTTGAAGCCGCTATCGCCGTTAAAGAAAAAAATTATTTTCAGAAAATTAATCAACATCTTGCCGTTAAAGTGTTACATGACGAAGCGCAGCGTCAGAAAGAAAAAGATGAGAGCCTCATAAAACTTCGAAAAAAACACATTGACTTAACTCAAGAACTTATTGCCACTGCAAAAGCTGATTACGAGTTCGCCGTGATAAAAAGAACAGTCAATCTTGCCGAGCTCACCAAGCAATGTGATACCTTACGCCTCGCCCTCACCGCAACCTATGCCTACGGCACTGCTGAAATTGCGTGTAACTATTATCTTGCATTACAGTTTTTGACGAACGAGAAACGTATTGGTAACACGCAGTGGTTCTACACCATATTGTCATACTTCAACTTTTCACGATTGACGATCTTTAAATTATTAGATGGTGTCACTCAAATCGCGGGCTCCAACACCCCAGCCCCACTTGACCTATTTTTAAATCAAATGTCTATCGCTGGCGCCGCTCTCTATGGGGTTAGAATCTTAGCCGACGTCTTTTTTGTTATTAACGCCGCGCACAACAGAGACCAAAAACTCCTCCCAGGCTTCATCGGCTGGTGGAGCGCCGCGTGGATTGCCCTGCAAAAAGATAACCGCCATCATCGCATAGCGAATAATGCTCTCTGGTTTGCCATCATGGTAGTACGCCTAACCTGCGTTGAAATGATGAAAAACGTTTCAACCTATGTTTTTTGCGCAGGTTACCTCATCGATTTATTGCAAAACTTATGGAAGGCATCCACTCAGCTCAAAGATTTACAAGCCTTGAGGAACCAGCTAGCTGACGACACATCAGCTGAGGCCTTAGCACTTGATCAAAAAATTATTGATACAAGAGCTGAGCTCTGGAAAGACTCAGGTTTATATACGCTTGCATATTTAGGCACACTGTTAGGCGCATTGGGTTTTTTCGCTAAATCACTTGCTGTCGGCAGCACTGTGATCGCAGGCACCGCGCTTGCTTTCACCCCGCTTGCTATTGCAATCACAGGTTTGCTGCTCGCATTAGTACCGCTTTATTTGGTGTATGGAAAAGAGTTATTTACCGCCAAACATATTGGCGTACTCAAGATGGCTATTGGCGCCACCTTGCTGGTGGGTATTGGCTTATCTGTGCTTCTTTTCGTTAATCCGTTTACAATGCCGGTCACGATTGCTTTATGTGTAGGCGCCGTCGTACTCGGCCTGTTATTTACCGGCGGTGCGCAAGCAATCTTCACTTGCAACAAAGAGCGCATACAGCGTTTATGGTCGATGAATGATCTCGGCGCTTTAGTTATTCCTGCGCTTGCATTAGGTGCAATGCTTTATATTGCCTTCTTCCCCGCTTCAATGGCAGCCACGATTGGAGTCACGGTTGCGGCATTCTTTGTCACATTGCTTGCTAAGTACCTGACAAACAAACATGAAAAGCCTGTTGCTAAAAATAGCGCCAAATCACTAGAAGACATTCCTGAAGAGAGTCAGTTCATCAAAGGGATGAAGCCAATGAGATCACCATTCTTTGAGCAGAAGGCTGATCGCGTGCAATCACGGAACTCTACAAGCCCCGACTCTAGTGACTCTGAAAGAATGTTTGATCCTGATTCGCCGTCATCTACACGGGCTGATTCACCTGTCACTACGTCTCCAGATACATCATCGAGCTTTGGCGCTGCCAGCTAATGCTTGATCACCTACAGGCGTTGCACCTTCAAACCTCACTGCACGCTGGTCACCATCGATTGAAATATGGCAAACAATATCAAGCGCAGGTAAAACACCTTTGCCTTGCTCAGGCCATTCAATGAGAGCAATGCTGTCCTTCGTCAGGTAATCATCTAAACCAATAAAAGAAAGCTCATCAGGGTGGCTCAGACGGTATAAATCGAAATGATAAACAAAGCCGCTGGCTAGCTCATACGGCTCCACTAACGTGTAGGTTGGGCTTTTTACGTTACCTTCATGCCCCAACGCTCGCAAAAATCCTCGGCAGAAAACGGTTTTGCCGGCGCCTAAGTCACCGTGCAAACCAATCGTCATGCCTGGCGTACACGCACGGGCGATTGCAGCGCCTAGTGCCAACATTTCTTCTTCAGTTGAAATAGTTTTTGTAAACGACATTAGACCTCATTCACCAGTTGATGCAGAAAAGGAAACAAATCGGTTGCTAACATACCGCGCTCACCGTACTCACTGGCCAAGTCGCCTGCTTCTGCATGCAACTCCACCCCTAACTGCGCAGCCGCCATGGGCGCTAGCTTTTGCGCGAGCAGTCCACCGATAACACCGGCCAACACATCGCCCATGCCGGCGCTAGACATGCCAGGATTGCCAGCGCGGCACAGGTGCATAAACTTGCCATCATGGATAAGACTCCCCGCGCCTTTCAACACACAAGCGCCACCGTAACGTTTTTGTAACTGTGTCACGGCTTCAAAACGATTACGCTCTATGCTCGCCGTTTCAGAGCCTAACAAACGCGCGGCTTCACCCGGATGCGGGGTCAACACCCACTTTAATTGGTGCTGGGGTTTTTCACTTAAAATATTCAGGCCATCGGCATCAACGACAATGGGGCAATCGGCCGTTACCGCAAGATGCAATAAATCATGCGCCCAAGCGTCTTGACCTAATCCAGGACCCACAATGATCACGCTTGCTTTTTCAATGAGAGATTTTAATGCGTTAGCATCGGCAACACCTTGCACCATAAGCTCCGGCCTGCCGATATTTAATGTGGCTGCATGATTAGGATGTGTTGCAACAGTGACAAGCCCTGCGCCCACACTCGCTGCCGCTTCAGCTGCCATGCGCGCAGCGCCGCTATAGCCCTTATTGCCACCCACCACTAACACATGCCCAAAGTCGCCTTTGTGTGCGTTACGGTTTCTGACAGGCAAGCGCTTCATTAATTCTTTTGTTGCAATCGGGTTAACCGATACGGGTGTTTGATTAAAGGCTTCGGTTGGAATATCTAAGGTGTGACAAACAAGCTCACCGACATAATCAAGCGCAGCACCGGTTACCAATCCCTGCTTTATGCCAATAAAGGTTAAGGTGACATCTGCTTTCACAGCCACGCCGGGCACAAACCCCGTGTCTGCGTTCACACCACTGGGCACATCTAAGGCCATCACTAATTTATTGGCTTGGTTGATTGTGTTGATCACGCGCTCTGCGCCTTCTCGTATCTCGCCCTGAAATCCAATACCGAGCAACGCATCCACGATAACATCGCATTCATCAATTTCACCTTCGAACAACATCATCGGCACACCGTCTTCTTTGCAAGCATCAAAAGCACTCTTGGCCTCTCCTGTTAAAGACGCAGGCTTTTCTGTGAGATAGACCTGCACACTGAGATCAGCCAAATGCGCCAAGTGCGCGAACACATAACCATCGCCACCGTTATTGCCACCACCGCAGACAACCGCCACTCTCTTTGACGCAGGATAAAAAGTGTTGAAGGTGAGAAAGGCTGCTTCACCAGCGCGCTGCATCAAGACAGG
>DKOI01000020.1 GCA_002469885.1 Legionellales bacterium UBA7366
TTCTTGAATACAAACAACATCTGCATCTTGAATCGCTAACCATTCAAAAAACCCTTTGCGCGCTGCTGCCCGTATTCCATTCACGTTCACTGAAATGACTCGCATATGATGATGCCCCTTTATTAAGTAGGCTTGTGATTATAAGGATTCTTAGTGTAACCTCAACTATATTGAGTAAAGTTTAAGGGTTAGGGAAATACCATGAAAAAGTTGTTAAAAATTATTGCAGGCCTCATTCTCACGCTGATTATTATCTTTGTCGCCATCGCGGTCATTGCCACCAACTTTGTTGACCCCAACAGCTTCAAACCCGTCATTGAAGAAAAAGTCCTAGAATCCACTGGTAAGAAACTAAACATCGATGGACAGCTTGCCTGGTCGTTCTTTCCAACGCTGGGTATTTCAACTGGGAAAATCATCTTACAAAATCCTCCTGGTTTTGAAGAGGAAAACTTACTCTTAGTTGATCAAGCAAAACTGAGTGTTAAAGTCCTCCCAATGTTTGTTGGAAAAATTGAACTCGGTGATGTTGTTTTAAAAGGCTTAGAAGTTCACCTCGTCAAACAAACCGACGGCACAACTAACTGGGCAATGAAAGCTGAAGGCAAAGAAGAAAGCACCACTCCAGTCACTCAAACCGAGTCAACGGATTCAAGCGGTGGCGGCTTTAGCCTCGCAAGCATTCCTGCCGTTGACGTTGAAGATGTTCACCTCACCTGGAACGATTACCAATCAGGCGACACATTCGCTTTGAAAAATTTATCACTTCAACTCAAGCAGTCGAGCATGAGCAGCGCCTTTCCTGTCACCATGTCATTTGACGTCCTCGCAAAAAAACCAAGTCTTGAAGGTCACGTTTCTTTTGACACCTTACTCACCGCCAATATAGACGACGAATATTTTCATGCTGATGATCTCGACCTCAGTGCTAACTTAAAAGGTGGCTTCTTCTCAGGAAACGAAGTCGCATTAAAAACATCAGGCAGTCTAACGGTTGACGGCCAAAAGAAAATGGTGGAATTAAAAGACGGAAAAATCACACTCAACGACTTAGTGGCAAAAGCTGACTTCTACGGCAACCAAAGCAAGAACACGTTTAACGGTCACTTCAATTTAGAATCGTTTAATTTAAGACAACTCTTATCTGAAATGGGCTTAGACGAACCTAAGTTACGCAGTGATAAAACGCTAACAAACATCGCAGGCGCAATCGCCGTCAAAGGCACAAACAATAGCGTAGCCTTTAACGAGCTTGAACTCACATTAGATGAAAGCGTTCTAAAAGGTGATATCAACATCACCAGCATCGAAAAAAATGTTGGCACCTTCGCAATCAATCTCAACAAAATCAACCTAGACAACTACATGCCAGAAGGCACAGGAAGCGCGCCTGAAAAACAGCAACAGCAAAGTAACACCAAACCTGAAAAAATTACGTTCGATGCCAACATGAACGGAACCGTTGATGTCGGTCAGATCATCATTAATCAATTAACAATGCAAGACCTGCACGCGACAATCACCGCTAAACAAAACTATTTAAGCGTTGATCCAATGTCAGCTAAACTTTACGAGGGTACGATTGGCGCTAAAATGACAATGGATAGCAACCCCACCCTACCAAAATACACCGCTGACATTAACCTGAATAAAGTGAACATCAAAGATCTCGTGAAAGACACAACCTCGAAATCGTTGCTGCGCGTCTTCTTCAGCGATGTGACAGGAATAGCCAACATGCAAAATACGATTGCAACACAAGGCTTAGAGCCAACAACCATTAAGCGCAATCTCAACGGTCACGGAAACATCGCCATCGAAAACGGTAAACTCGAAGGCATCGATCTTGCATACTTCTGGAAGCTAGCACAATCCTTTATTTCTAGCGGCGGAAAAGGTACCGGCGATACAAAACAAGAAGGGGCGAATGAAACAGAGTTTGGCTCATTAACCGCGACTTACACCATCACAAACGGACTGGTAAAAAATAGCGACTTCTTAATGCAAACACCTTCTTTCAGAGCTACCGGACATGGTGAAGCTGACATCCCTGGAAACACGATTAACTACCACGTACTTGTGTCTTCACAAAACTCTCACACCAATGATGATGGAACTCGCAGCTACGAAGAAACAGGCGACCCATTGCCGTTACTTAAAATCACTGGCACCTTGGATGATCCAAGCATAAGCCTTGATGCGGGTGAACTTATAAAATCAATTGCAAAAGATAGCGTGAACAAACTTGGCGATACTTTAAAAGAGAGCGTTGGTGGCGTCATTAAGGGTTTCGGGTTTTAATGCAAAAAGCTGCTTTTACGCGTCGCGTATTAACTTGGTATGATAAATACGGACGACATGACTTGCCTTGGCAAAAAAAAATGTCGCCGTATCGGGTTTGGGTTTCTGAAATTATGCTGCAACAAACACAAGTTGCAACAGTCATCCCTTATTTTCAACGATTCATGGAAACCTATCCAACCGTTCAGGCGCTAGCCTCTGCCCCCATTGATGACGTGTTACACCTCTGGACGGGCTTAGGTTATTACGCTCGTGCACGCAACCTACACAAAACAGCGATTATCGTTTGTGACAGTCACGCCGCCATCTTTCCTAAAACAGTTGAAGCACTAGAAGCATTACCCGGCATTGGAAGATCTACTGCTGGCGCAATTTTATCGTTATCCCATGACATCCCAGCAACCATTTTAGACGGCAATGTGAAACGCGTTCTTGCGCGCTTTGAAGCCGTTGGGGGATGGCCTGGGAATACAAAAGTGCACGACGCATTGTGGGATGTTGCTAACCAATACTCTCCCAAAAAACGTTGTCGCGATTACACACAAGCCATGATGGACTTAGGCGCAACCGTTTGCACCCGCTCGCGACCACTGTGTGATGAATGTCCGCTTAGCTCACATTGCAAAGCACACTTAAACGATACTGCAACACAGTACCCTGGCAAAAAACCTAAAAAAACATTACCCGTTAAACAAACACTCTTATTGCTTATACACAATAAACAAGGTGATATCTTTTTAGAAAAACGTCCCGCCTCTGGCATTTGGGGCGGCTTGTGGAGTCTACCTGAATTTAGTGACTTGCAAACGTTAGCCGAGCATTGCAAACAGCGCTTAGGTTTCGACTTGAAATCAATCCAGCCTGCCGAGTCATTTCGACATACGTTTTCGCATTATCACTTAGAGATCACCCCGGTACACGCGAAGGTGACCAAACAAAAAACAGTATCAAAAAGCGAACATCTTTGGTATAACGTTAGTCAAACATTGGGGCTAGCCGCCCCTGTCAAAAAATTATTAAACGAGGTGTTTGATGACGCGTAAAATCAACTGCGTAAAGCTAGGCAAAGAAGCCCCTGGATTGGAATTTCCCCCAATGCCGGGTGAATTAGGTCAAAAAATATATGAATCCATCTCAGCTGAAGCCTGGGGTGCATGGATGAATCATCAGACGATGCTGATCAATGAATACCGCCTCAATATGACTGACTCTAAATCGCGCAAATTTTTAGTCTATGAAATGCAGAAATTCTTGTTCACTGGTGAAGAATCATCCAAACCTGAAGGTTATATACCCCCTAACGAAGGAACCGCTTGACCTGACGAATCAGATTGGGTTTAATAGGCGACCGTTGCATTCGGACGGTATAGAACGGTTACCTTGAATCGTTAAATGAAACACTTCAAGGCCAGATAGCTCAGTCGGTAGAGCAAAGGATTGAAAATCCTTGTGTCCCTGGTTCGATTCCAGGTCTGGCCACCATATTGCTTCATCCTTTACCCCGGAATCGATCACCCTTTGAATTAACAATCCTACTGCCATCCATGGCGATAGATTTTCCATCTGTTTTACCCCCTGCCCGAGCATTCAAAAAAAACGTCTTGCCGGACTTGATCCGGCATCCAGTAAATACATTTAAAAAAATAAGGCTTCTTGACTGTCTTCTGCGCACTTATAGTGCGATCGTAACAATATGGCGATGCCACATTGCATTAATTAGAACCTGGATCCCGGATAATGCTCCGCATTTCCGGGAAGACGCATACCCTCCAAACAGCACGCAAAAGAAAAGACATAACCATTAAACCATTTAACCATTTTGGATCGTTTTGGTTAACCCAAATTTATTTATCACGTAAAACACGCCGCACAGCATCCAAAAATGTTGCCGCGCACAAAGATTTTGCCTCAACCCGCTTCAGAACCGACAACCCCACACCCAAGCGTGCCGCCAAATCAATCTGACTCACCCCCGCCCGAAGACGCGCCAAGACAACCGGTTGATCAACATACTCCGCAGGATTAAACACATGATACTGATCATTTGCATTCACCCGTCGTGATGCTCTCGTTATCGCGCGCCGTGTATTCACATCGAGGCGCTTATAAACTTTAGCCGGGACTAAAATATACTCATCTGCACCGTTGATGCTTCTTATCGTCTGCAACTTCATTTAAGACTCCATTAATTGAATTTTTTCTATCGACATGATTCGCAAAACCTTTTCGCCAGTTGAGTAAATGACACTAAAAATGCCTGATCGTAGACGAAAACAACCCGCGCCCGGCAAACGCCGCACACGCATTCGTTCATCAAAAGGATTATTGCCAAGCAATAAAATTTTTTCTGTTAGTAACGCGCGCTCATGACGCGTCAACGCCTGCAACGCACAACGCGCTTGCTGACGAATTAATATTCGATAAGACATAGTTAGTATTTTCCAAAAAAAAATAAAAAGGGGGTGGGGAGAACTTAATAATACGATAGCAGAACCTATTTTAACAGCGTTATTTAAGTGATCGCAAAAAGCACTAAGCTTGACCTTAAACCGACCAAACGGTATGCTAAAAAATCATCCTTTACACTATATATGAGGTGCTCTATGGATAGAAAACGTCCCCTAGGTTTATGGACCCTAACCGCCCTCGTCACCGGCAATATGATTGGCTCCGGTATTTTCCTTCTACCCGCAGATCTTGCAAACTTAGGCAGCATTAGCCTACTGTCTTGGGGGTTCACAGCCATCGGCGCATTTTTCCTTGCTATGGTTTTTGCTAACATGGGGCGTTTGGCGCCAAAAACCGGCGGCCCTTACGCCTACGCACGACTAGGCCTTGGCAACCTTATCGGTTTTCAAACCGCTTACAGCTACTGGATTGCGATCTGGGCAGGCAACGCGGCCATCGCGCTCGCGGCAACCGGGTACCTCAGCGTCTTCTTCCCAATACTCGCAACCCCCTTAAACGCAGCGCTTGCAACGATCGCCCTCATTTGGTGCTTAACCTGTGTGAACGTGCTCGGCATCAAAGAAGCTGGCACCGTGCAACTTGTGACAACGGTACTCAAAATTATCCCCCTACTGCTCATCTCAGTACTAGGCTGGATGTATTTTAACCCCGACTATATAATCAACAATTTTAACAACTCAGGGCACGGAACATTCTATGCGCTCTCACATGGCGCAACGCTCACTCTTTGGGCCTTCATCGGTGTTGAATCTGCAACCGTACCTGCAGAATCAGTCGAAAATCCAACACGCACTATTCCACTGGCAACCCTGCTAGGCACCATTATCGCAACGATCGTTTACATTGCTAGCTCAACCGCCATTTTAGGCTTATTGCCTGCCAGCGCACTCTCACACTCACCTTCACCGTTTGCTGACGCCGCAGCAGTTGTTCTAGGGCCTTGGGGAAAAAGCTTCATCGCAGTAGGTGCCATTATCTCTTGCGTAGGCTGCTTAAACGGTTGGGTATTACTGCAAGGACAAGTGGCAATGGCGGCTGCACGCGACGGTTTATTCCCTGCCATTTTTGGAAAACTCAATAAGCGAAAAGTACCTGCAGTGGGCTTGATGATCACCTCGCTTTTAATTACTGCATTATTGCTACTGACTATCTCAGACACACTGGTGCAAAGCTTTCATTTCATCATCTTATTAACGGTATTAGCACAACTCATACCTTACCTCTACACTGCCATATCGAATATCGTTATCTGTAAACGCTCCGAAGTAAAATCACCCATGCTTAAAATCTTTGTCGCTAGCATTGCAGCCCTCTACTCATGCTGGGCAATCTTAGGTACGGGTGAGCAATTTATTCTATATGGCTCACTACTATTGCTGAGCGCAATTCCACTTTACGCCATCGTTTATAAAAAGGGGATGATCAATGACAATTAATTTAAAAGGCCAATCTTTTTTAAAACTCATCGACTTCACGTCAGACGAAATAAAACACTTACTCGATTTATCCACACAACTTAAAAAAAAGAAGCGCAGCGGAATTCGCGATGAACTACTTTCTGGAAAAAACATTGCATTAGTGTTTGAAAAAGCCTCAACTCGAACACGTTGTGCTTTCGAAGTTGCTGCATACGACGAAGGCGCTTGCGTGACTTGCCTGACCAACAGCCACTTTGGCATAAAAGAATCTGTAGAAGACTCAGCGAATGTGTTAGGTCGCTACTACGACGGCATTGAATTTCGAGGCTACAAACAAGATACGGTTGAGACTTTAGCAGAATGCGCAGGCGTTCCCGTCTGGAATGGCTTAACTGACGAATATCATCCTACGCAAATCCTCGCTGACTTACTCACCATTGAGGAACATATCAAAAAACCACTTAATGAAATTAAAATTCTCTACGTTGGCGATGCTCGAAACAACATGGGCAACTCTTGGATGGCCGGAGCTGCAAAAATGGGGATGAATTTTGTAGGCCTTTCACCTAAAACACTTGCCCCAGAAGCAGCGCGTGTTACAGCGATGCAGGATATTGCAAAAAAACATGGTGGCAGCATTGCGTTTACTGAAAACATGCTAGAGGCAGTCAAAGATGCAGATGTGATCTACACTGATGTTTGGGTTTCTATGGGCGAAGAAGATCACTACGCAGAACGAATTGAAAAGCTCAGCGCCTATCAAGTCACCATGGATATGATCAAAGCCTCTGGCAATGAGGATATCAAGTTTATGCACTGCTTACCCGCTTTTCATGACCGTGAAACTGAAGTGGGCGAAAAAATGCATACGCTCTACGGGATTGATGCGATGGAAGTGACTGACGAAGTGTTTAGAAGCAAACACTCGATCGTATTTGATCAAGCAGAAAATCGCTTACACACGATTAAAGCCGTGTTGATTGCAACGCTATAATGCAGCTTCTTCAAAAGCCTCAAAATCCCACAGGGTTTTGTCCATGAGCTGACTGGGCTTAACGCTGGACAAGGCATGTAACATATTACTAGGGATTTTGGGGTTCTCTGCAGCCAACTCTGCTATCAACCGCTTAATGCGTTTTCTCGCTAGATTTTCCTGGGCACCACAAAGATTGCATGGAATAATTGGAAATTTCTGTTCGTCAGAAAACTCAATTATATCGCTCTCCAGACAATACACCATCGGGCGAATAACAACATGCTTCTTGTTATCTGTGAGCAACTTTGGTGGCATAGAAGAAACAGTACCGTTATAAAAGATCGACATCAATAGAGACTCAATTAAATCATCACGATGATGGCCCAAGGCCACTTTCGTATAACCGTGCTCTTCAGCGTAACTGTAGATATTGCCGCGGCGTAACCGCGAACACAAAGAACAATAGGTTTTACCTGCCGGCACTTTATCGATCACAACAGAGTAAGTGTCACGTTTTAAAATCTCATAAGGAATATCGCGCGCCTCTAACCACGCACGCAAAGCGCCATCATCCCAGCCTGGCTGCGACTGATCTAACGTAAAAGCGAAAATTTCAAACTTTGTATTACTTTTAATTTGCATGGAATGCAAAATCTTTAATAACGTGAAAGAATCTTTTCCGCCGGACAAGCAAACCATCACGCGATCGCCTGATTCAATCATATTGTAATCAGCGATCGCTTTGCCCATATTATGGTGGAGTTTTTTTTCCACTTTAGAGGACTTGTTCATTAGTCTCTGAAATTATCAAATTGCAATGCTAACTCTAATTCACAATCACGCAACAACGCCATCACTTGTTGCAAATCGTCGCGCTTCTTACCCGTTACACGCACTTGATCTTCCTGAATTGAGGCTTGAACCTTCAATTTCTTTTCCTTGATCAACTTTACAATTTTCTTAGCATTCTCTGAAGTCAAACCCTGAATGACATTAATCAATTGACGGGCTTCCATACCATTCACTTCTATTTTTTGAGGGTCAAGAGATCGCGTATCAATTTCACGCTTAACAAGCTTAGCTCGCAGAATGTCATCCATTTGTTGGACTTGAAATTCACTAGGCGCTTTTAACAAAACACTGTCTTTATCCACTTTAAAACTGGCATCCGCGCCTTTAAAATCAAACCTATTTTGGATTTCGCGATTCGCTTGATCCACTGCATTCGCTAACTCATGTTCATCCACTTTAGATACTACGTCAAATGATGGCATAACACTCTCCTTAGTTGAAAATAATTAAGCAGGCAATGGCATGGTTGCCACACCTGTTGCAATAGCCGCTTTCGCAACAGCTGTTGAAACCCTTTCCCGTAAACGCGCATCTAACGGACGAGGAATGATGTAATCAGGGCCAAATGACAAAGGCTTTTCTTGCAAGTCTTCATAAGCCGCAATAACGTCAGCCGGAATCTCTTCACGCGCCAAGTCTTTAATGGCATGTACCGCTGCGATCTGCATATCATCATTAATGCAGGTTGCACAAACATCTAATGCGCCACGGAACAAGTAAGGAAAACATAACACATTGTTCACCTGATTAGGATAATCACTACGGCCTGTTGCCATAATCAAATCACTGCGAGTTTCAAACGCAAGCGCTGGGAAAATTTCAGGGTCTGGATTTGATAACGCAAACACAATCGGTTTTTCGGCCATGCTAGCGAGCATATCAGCTGAAACTAAGTTCGGGCCTGACACACCTACAAACACATCTGCACCGTTCATTGCATCAGCCAAGGTTCTACTTTTTGTTTCCTGTGCAAAAGCGAATTTATACATATTTAAATCGGAGCGACCTGTGTGAATCACACCAGAACTATCAATCATTAAAATGTTTTCACGTTTAGCACCAAGACTCACCAACAACTTCATTGAAGCAATACCAGCAGCACCTGCACCTAAGCAAACAATCTTAGCGTCGTGAATATTTTTCCCTTGAATTTCAAGCGCATTCAACAAGCCTGCCGCAATAATAATCGCCGTACCATGCTGGTCATCATGGAAAACAGGGATATTCAATCGCTCTTTCAATTGCTCTTCAATTACAAAGCAACCAGGCGCCTTAATGTCTTCTAAATTAATCCCACCAAATGTTGGCGAAATGTTTGCAACGGTTTCAATAAATTCTTCTGATGTTTTGCAATCTACTTCAATATCAAAAACGTCAATATCAGAAAAACGCTTGAACAAAACGGCCTTACCTTCCATCACAGGCTTACTCGCTAACGGTCCAACGTTACCCAAGCCTAATACAGCCGTACCGTCAGTAATCACCGCAACAAGATTCTTTTTATTTGTGTAAAGGTTGACAGTTGTAGGATCCGCTGCAATCGCGCGAACAGGCTCTGCCACACCAGGCGAGTAAGCCAGCGCCAAATCACGCTGAGTGTTGGTAGACTTTGTGATCGCAATAGCTGTTTTACCAGGCACTGGCAGCGCATGATAGTCCAAAGCCTCTTTGGTTAAATCATCAAACATTATTGTATTACTCCTCTCTACCGACTATTTTAAAAAAAAAAGCGCTAGTCTAAATAGCGCTTTTTTACCACGATTATGCGTGACGGCTTTGAATGAGAACATTCAAAGCTCGCATTTCGTCGTTATTCTTTGTCCGCTGGCTTTTCTGCCGCTGCTTTATTTGAAGCAACTTTCTTACCATAACGTTTCTGGAAGCGATCAACACGGCCTGCAACGTCAACAAGTTTTTGCTTGCCAGTGTAAAAAGGATGACACATTGAGCAAACGTCAACATGTAGGTCTTTTGCTAGAGTTGAACGTGTTTTAAACGTTTCTCCGCAACTACAAGTGACTGTAATATCTTCATATTTTGGGTGAATGTCAGCACGCATACTGGTGGTATCCTCTTAAATTTCAGAGCCTCAACCTGAGGTCTCCACTGAATAAATCTCCAAACCGACTGCTTTTTATCTATATTTCAATCGTATCTGGTCTAAAAACAAGAGGGTATCATATAGAAATCACCTCTTCTTCGCAAGATTATCTGTCAATATTAATGTCAAATTCTGCCACAACCGGCGTATGATCTGATGGCCTCTCCAGTTTTCGAGGAGCATCATCCACATAACACGCTTGAAAGTCTTCTGTCATAGCCTTGCTGAATAATATGTGATCAATCCTGAGCCCCTTATTCCGTGCAAACCCGCCCTGCCGGTAATCCCACCAACTGAAAACCTGCTCTTCAGTGAAAGCTCTAAAGGCATCGTGAAAACCTAAATCGAGCAAATCATCAAACGCCTTACGCTCTGGCGCACTGACGAGCACCGAGCCCTCCCATGCCTTAGGATCGTGAACGTCAATATCCTCAGGCGCAATATTGTAATCACCCAGAATAACCACACGCTCATACTCCGTCAGCTGCTGCTTAACAAATGCGTGCAAACTCGCCAGCCATTTAAGCTTGTATTCATACTTATCTGAACCCACCTCAGAACCGTTGGGAATATAGACATCAATCACGCGCACATCACCCACCGTGACGGCTAATAAACGTTTTTGAGGGTCATCAAAATCAGGCAGGGCCATGATTGGGTCTTTTAACGCATGACGACTCAATACAGCCACGCCATTAAACGTTTTCTGACCCGTAAAGACCACGTTATACCCTAGCGCTTCAATCGCCTCTAACGGAAAATTTTCGTCTTGTGTTTTCGTTTCTTGCAACGCAAACACATCAGGATTGTTTTCATTCACCCAATCAATCAGATGAGGCAAACGTACTTTCAATGAATTCACGTTCCATGTGGCTATCTTAAACATACTCTATCCTACACTCAGCGCTAGTTGCGCATACACAACCACTAGCGAAATTAAAATTACAGCGACTAGCGCCACTCTACCGCCCATCACTTGATACTGCTTCTTAGCAAGTTGCAAGTGATAACGTCCACGCCAAACCATTAACGCAGGCATAATACCGTGAAGAACTGCAACGAATACACCACCGTAACCTAACGCCATCAAAAAACCTTGAGGGTAGAGTAACGTGAACAGAATTGGTGGGACGAAGGTTAAGCACGCAATGACAAAACGATTAGCAGGAATCGCACTGGACTTCACACCATCAGACAACAAGTCAAACAAACCCATTGCAACGCCAATGAATGAACTCGCCACAGCAAAGAATATAAAGAATCGCACGGCTAAGCTAACAATGGCATTATCTGCCAACATTGATACAGCATGCGTTAGCCCACCCGCTGCATCGCCTGAGAGATAAATGTCATGCAAACTGTTTGGACCTGTTTGCGGCAAGACTGAAAACACGAGCCATTGCCACAGTAAATAAATCAACAGTGGTAAAGCGCTGCCGATCACAATCACTTTTTTTAACGCTCGTGCATCGCGCTGAACATAAGAACACACAGTAGGAATAATAATGTGATAACCAAAGGAGGTAATGACAACAGGCAAAGCCAATAAAATAAATGCCGGGTGTGAAACGTTTTCTATGTTGGTATGCATATGCGGCGCTATAACCGTCGCCATCATGGCAAAAAAAACGCATAAGCCCAGCATGAAAAACTTGTTAATCACATCAACCGCATGCGCACCAAGCACAATCAATAACCCAAAAACAACGACCCAAGGTACAATGCCTTCCCACGCCGGCACATCAACACCGAACAACCAAGATACCGCGCCGCTAATCAACGCATTGCCCGCCATTAAATAGGCAACCATCAACGCATACAGCAACAACAAAAACGACACCCAGGCAATCCATCGCCCCCACCTACCTAGGGTTTTGTGCGCCATCGAAATATAACTAACATCCTCTGAAAACCATAAGCTCACTTCCAAAACGAGCAATCCGGTAAAACACATCACGCCCCACAATGCCGTAATGACAACCAAGGATAAACCAAATCCTAAATGCGATGTCATTACAGGCAACCCTAACATACCCGCTCCTACGCACGTTCCGGTAATCAGTAATATCGCGCCTAGGTATCGGTTAGTAATCATATTGCTTTTCTCTTAGTTAACATATTGCGTTGGATCAGAGACACCCGCTTCCTCAAAACCACGAAGCCGTAAAACACAAGCATCGCATCGCTTACATGCTCGCCCTTGGGCATCAGCCTGATAGCAGGTCACGGACTTTTCATATGGCGCACCCAGCAAACTGCCTTTTGTAATGATCTGACTTTTATTCAAATCAATTAACGGCGTACGCAACACAATCGGCTTTCCTTCAACCCCTGTTCTGGTTGCAAGATCTGCCATCGCTTGAAAAGCCTTAATATACTCTGGACGGCAATCGGCATACCCTGAATAATCAACGGCATTTACGCCCGTAAAAATATCGTGAGCACCTAGCGCCTCGGCAAGCCCTAGTGCAATAGAAAGGAATATGGTATTTCGTGCAGGCACATAGGTCACTGGAATTTGACCCGCCTCTTGGAAATCAGGCACCTCTATGCTGTTATCAGTCAGCGCTGAACCACCAAATTGTCCGATAGGTAATTGAAAGACACGGTGCTCGATGACGTTAAAGTGTTTTGCTAACTGTTTTGCTGCTTCTACCTCCGCATGACTGCGTTGACCATAGTCAAAGGTAAGCGCATAAATATCGTACCCTTCAGACTGCGCGATGGCGAGACATGTTGCTGAATCCAAGCCGCCTGAATTTAATACAACTGCTTTTTTCATGGAAAAAACTCCAGAAGAATCGAGCAGGTATAGTACACAATAAAATCAACATGATCAAGGTGACGCACTGGGATCTAACCAGAGCCCCGCAGGCGTTCGCTTTGCTCTCTTGTGCGGGCTACGGCACACAAGCATCTACATTTTATAGCCAGCATTCACTAAAGGCGCCCTTACCCGTCACTGTTTTGACGCCCAACTCACTCAACATCAAGCTTCCACACGCTGAATCTTCAACGCTTGGATCAGCCCTCAATTGATATTCATCATTCGTCGCTCCCTCAACGACCAACCAATATGCTTGATGCTCTGTTTGCGCCGGCATGCCCAGAGTTGAAGGCGTTGCGCCTGTGTAGGTATGATTTTTAAAGTGATAGGCTTCCATACGCTCGCTTAAGCTCAACAACGCTAACCTTCCCTCAACACGCCTAGCACGCAACGCCGTATGCTGGTAATAGATTGTGGCACTGCCCGTTAAAATTGCCGTAATAACCAGGACAATCATAATCTCAATCAAACTAAAGCCTTTCACTCTCTTCTCCAATTTTTAGGTTCACACCATGCAATAGCGCTTGCTGCCGATAATAGGCGGTGTTATTTTTCGTCGTGCATTTTGCCGCATTTTCATAAGCCTCTCCCACATGCACATAGCGCGGGTCATTCACCGCCAACATAAATTGTTGTACGCCCTTATCAGGCTCGCCTTGACGGCACAAAAACGCGCCATAGTTGTTATATGCCTCACCCAACCCCGCCTTTAACGCCGCGTTATAATACGATCTTGCTTCAGAAAAGTCGCCTACTGTTTCATAAAAATAGGCAATACCGTCTAATGCAAAAACAGATTGAGGATCATCTTTCAACGCCAACAAAAAATGCGTTTTGGCTAATGCCGTATTGTCCTTTTTTAAATACGCAAACCCTAATTGAACATTTTGTGCAGCCGCCATTTTTCTCTCCTCAGGCTGCGCCGCACAAGAGGTTAGCAAAAAAATGACTAGCAACCATTTTATCATGCTGCCTCCAAGATTATAGGGGTTATAAAGATCATCAACTCCTTCTTTTCAACCGCATTGGTTTTATGCGTAAACAACCTACCAAACAAGGGAATATCTCCTAAAAAAGGCACTTTCTCAATGACATTATGCTTTTTTGTTTCCTCTATTCCACCAATCACAATAGTCTCGTTATTACCCACCAACACCTGTGATTTCATATGCTGGGTTTCAATCACCTTTCCACTCTCAATGCTCACACCCGGCTTATCTTGCTTCACCTCAAGCGACAACATCACTTGATGATTCTTTGTAATTCGTGGGGTCACTTGAAGACTCATCACTGCTTTTTTAAACGCAGCACTTGCGCCGCCACCTGCGGTTTGTTCTTGATAAGGGATCTCAGAACCCGATTCAATTAGCGCCATCGTTTCATGACTGGCAATCAATCGTGGACTGGCAATAATCTCGAGCACATTATCACGCTCCATCGCTGAGAGCTCCATGTCGAGCAAAACGCCATCGCCCAAACGCGCAACAGCCAACCCCACACTGGCGGGCTCATTAAAGAGCGTAACCGACGGCATATCGACGTTAAAGCGACCGCCTAATTTATCAGAACGGGTTAACCCAAAGCGCACACCGAACTCTTCTTCATGTGCTTGATCAATCGTGATAATTTTAGCCTTTAATAAGACTTGCTCAACCGGCACATCTAACTGTTCAATCAAATGCTTGATCGTCTCGAGGTGAGGCGCACTGTCTTGCACCCAGACACTATTGGTTCTCACATCAAAGGCCATATGCCCTCGATTCGACAGCAGTCCTGTCTGTTTAGCCTGCAACAAGGTGCCAACATCCTTAGCTTTCGCATAGGAAAGGGCTACCAAAGCCGTTTCTAACGGCTGATCAGATTGAGATGACCGATCAAAAGGATCAGTGACATACGGCACATCTGCAAACGCCATGCTCATTGAAAATAGCGCACAGAACAACGCCCACGCAGTCGGTTTGGACACGATAAATCTCCGATAATGTTAAATGTGGATGGGGGAACGAATAGAGTCAATAATTGTAGTCTAAAACCCTCAATAAATCAATAGGATGAAAGTAATTTGCGCACCCGAGGAATATCTGTATAATGCGTCTTTTTATAGAACAGATAAGTATATTATGAAGAACAAGCTCAGAAACATCGCCATCATTGCTCACGTAGATCACGGTAAGACAACCTTGGTTGACAAACTCCTACAACAAAGCGGCACCCTAAATGAACGTTCCGCAGCGCCGGATCGCATCATGGACTCAAACGACTTAGAGCAAGAGCGCGGGATTACCATCTTATCTAAAAATACCGCCATCACCTGGAAAGACCACCATATTAATATCGTTGACACCCCAGGACACGCCGACTTCGGTGGTGAAGTTGAACGTGTACTCTCGATGGTTGACTCTGTTCTACTTCTCGTTGACGCGGTTGAAGGCCCAATGCCTCAAACACGCTTCGTCACCCAAAAAGCCTTCGCTCAAAATTTAAAGCCGATTGTCGTCATCAACAAAGTTGATCGTGACGGCGCTCGCCCTGATTGGGTTATCGATCAAGTTTTTGATTTGTTTGATCGCTTAGGCGCAACTGACGAACAACTCGACTTCCCTGTCATCTACGCGTCCGCGCTACAAGGCTACTCGATGCTAGATCTCGATAAACCAGGCGAAGACATGAGCTCACTCATGGATGCGATCCTTGAAAAAGTACCAGCCCCTGATGTTGACATTGATGGTCCACTCCAAATGCAAATTACCTCACTTGATTATTCAAGCTATGTAGGCGCTATCGGCATCGGTCGCATCAAACGAGGCACGGTTCATAAAAACGAACAAGTTGTTGTTATTGATCATGACGGCAATCAGCGCAAAGCAAAAATCTTACAAGTGTTAACATACCTCGGGTTAGATCGCACTGAATCAGATAGCGCTAGCGCAGGTGACATCGTTGCGATTACTGGCATTGAAAGACCAGGCATCTCAGACACCGTCTGCCACCCTTCTTGTGTTGAAGCATTACCTACACTCGAAGTGGATGAGCCAACGGTCAGCATGACATTCCAAGTCAATGCATCACCGTTTGCAGGAAAAGACGGTAAGTTTGTTACCAGCCGTCAAATCCGTGACCGACTTAACCAAGAATTAATTCACAATGTTGCATTGCGCGTTGAAGACACCGACAGCCCTGACAGATTTAAAGTCTCAGGTCGCGGTGAATTACACCTTTCAATCTTGATTGAAACCATGCGACGTGAAGGATTTGAATTAGCCATCTCAAAACCTGAAGTTATTGTAAAAGAAGTTGACGGTGAACTCAAAGAACCTTATGAAGCTGCAACCTTCGATGTTAACGAAGAACATCAAGGCACCATCATGGAACGCTTAGGCACAAGACGTGGCGAGTTAGTTGACATGATCCCTGACGGCAAAGGTCGCGTTCGTTTAGATTACATCATCCCATCGCGCGGATTGATGGGCTTCCACACAGAATTCATGACTGCTACGTCAGGTGAAGGCTTGTTTTATAGAGTTTTTGACCACTTTGGCCCACTCATTAAAAAATCAATCGCTAAACGTCCTAACGGTGTAATGATTTCTATTGGACCCGGAAAATCGTCAGGTTTCTCTCTTTGGAACTTGCAAGAGCGCGGAAAAATGTTAATCACACCACAGACCGAAGTGTATGAAGGGATGATTGTTGGCTTACACTCTCGCGATAATGATCTCGTTGTAAACGTTATCAAAGGTAAACAACTTACAAACGTTCGTGCATCGGGTACTGATGAAAACATCAACCTCGTTAAAGTGAATCCAATGACGCTTGAAGAAGCCCTTGAATTTATCGACGACGATGAACTCGTTGAAGTGACACCAAACTTCTTGCGTTTACGCAAAAAGTTCTTAAAAGAACATGAGCGCAAGAAAGCGACTCGCACACAGAAAGCATAACACCCCCGGGGAAAGAGGAATAGACTATGCCAAAGAAATCAGCGCCTAAGGATTTTAAATCCGGTATTGAGGAACTTCAAACATTAGTCGACAGCATGGAAAAAGGCGACTTAACATTAGAACAGTCGCTTGAGCACTTTGAACGCGGCATCAAGCTCACAAAAGAATGTCAAAACATCTTGCAAAATGCGGAACAAAAAGTAAAAATTCTTACTGAGAAAAACGCAGGAGCGACATTGGGTGATTTTGACGAAGGTTAGTAAATGATTCAGACAAATGGCATTACTGAAAAGCAAACGCGAACTGAATTAGCACTAGACCAATATCTCCCGTCTGTGACTAGCGATAATCGATTACACCAAGCAATGCGTTACAGCGCATTGGGCGGCGGTAAACGCATTAGAGCGCTGCTCGTTTACGGCACGGGCATGATCTTTGATGCCCCACTCCCCGTTCTCGACATGCTCGCCGCTAGCATCGAAATGATTCACTGTTATTCATTAATTCATGATGACTTACCTGCCATGGACGATGATGATTTACGCCGCGGCAAACCCAGCGCGCACAAACAATTCGATGACGCCACCGCCATTTTAGCTGGCGATGCATTACACTCACTGGCATTTGAAATTTTATCAACCGAACCCCGTGATTATGCACACCCTGAAAAACGCGTCCTCTTTATTCAAACACTCGCCCGCGCCATTGGCCCTCAGGGGATGACACTTGGGCAGATGTTAGATCTCACGCTGCAAAAAGACTCTGCGTCGATTCATGACATCAGCGAAATGCAGCAACTCAAAACGGGCAAACTCCTGCAAGCCGGCATTCAACTAGGCACACTCGCAGGCACGAATAGAAACATTCAATCCGTACAAGCTTTACGCGAATTTGGTCAATGTATCGGTCTAGCTTTTCAAATCAAAGATGATATTCTTGATGTTGAATCGACCACTGAAGTGCTAGGCAAAAAGCAATTTTCTGATATTAAGCAAGATAAGCCCACCTACCTTCAATTCCAAGGAATGGCATCAGCGAAGATTACCTTAGATGAGCTAATTGATAACGCGCTGACCTCGCTGGAGATACTCGGGAGTCGTGGCGATTTTTTGCGCGAAATAACGCACTTCATCCTTAAACGAAACTATTAGCAATTACCGGCAAAATTGAATAGAATGACTCACATTTTCTATATACCTAATATAACGAGTTATGAAAAAGACAGCGAACATCCCAATGGAAACAATCGGACCGATGAAAATCGTCGGCGAAGGCTTTGATGCACCGGTAACCGTCCCATTAGCCACTTACGAATCGCCTCTGTGGCCCTCAACTAATCGAGGCGCCCGCATATCAGCCGTTACCGCTGGTATACAAACAACCTTAATCGATGAACGCATGACGAGATCTATCGTCTTATCAGCCCCTAGCACCGTTTATCTGGCCAAACTAAAGTCCGACATAGAAGCCGATGACAGCGCGCTTAAAAAGGCCGCAGAGAGCACCAGTCGCTTTGCAAAACTCATCAATTTCCACGTACACATTGTTGGCAACTTATTTTACTTGCGACTCGAATTCACCACAGGTGATGCCTCAGGCCACAATATGGCGACACTGGCCGCCGACAATGTTATCAAATATTTGCTCAAAGCCTATCCCACACTGGAATACGGTTCCATTTCTGGTAACTTCTGCACTGATAAAAAAGTGTCCGCCGTTAATAGCTTACTCGGACGCGGAAAATATGTTGTTGCCGAAATTTTAATTGACCGAAAAATTTGTGCGCGCTACTTAAAAACAACGCCCGAAAAGATGGTCAAGCTCAATATTGAAAAGAATTTAATCGGCTCTATCGCTGCCGGCAGCTTACACAGTGCAAACTCTCATTATGCCAACATCTTACTCGCCCTTTACTTAGCAACAGGGCAAGATGCAGCCAATATCGTTGAAGGCTCGCAAGGCATTACGCACACCGAAGTACGCGATGATCAACTTTATTTTTCTGTCACCCTGCCCAACATTATTGTGGGCACCGTGGGTAACGGGAAAGATTTCGATTTTGTGAAGGAAAATTTAGCGCTCATGGGATGCAATGATGACAACGCACCTGCGGTGAATGCAAGACGACTCGCGATGATTACGGCAGCAACCGTACTCTGCGGCGAACTCTCGTGTCTTGCAGCTCAAACCAATCCAGGTGAATTGATTGGCAGCCATTTACGCATTGAAAGGAACAAAGGAGAGACCTGTGCTTAAAGTGGGTATCGATGCCATTAGCTTTTACACATCACGCTTTTATTTAGACTTAGGGGTGTTAGCTAACGCACGCAACATCGACCCCGATAAATATTACATAGGCCTCGGACAACAACAGATGGGCATTGCGCCACCTGACGAAGATATCGTTACCATGGCAACACATGCCGCTGAACGCGTTCTCGAAAAAGTGGATATCAGCAGCATTGACACCTTATTGTTCGCGACCGAATCCGGTATAGACCACTCAAAGTCTGCTGGCATCTACGTTCATGAATTACTGGGCTTGCCGAAAAACTGTCGCACACTCGAAATCAAACAAGCTTGCTACAGCTGCACCGGCGCCATGCAATTAGTTTTACCGCGCCTGCAGTTACACCCCGATAAAAAAATCTTATTGATTGCCTCTGATATTTCACGTTACGGCTTCGATACGCCTGGTGAATCATCACAGGGCTGTGGCGCTGTCGCGATGATACTATCAGCCAATCCTCGCATATTAGCTATCGACCCTGAAAGCAGCTCTTACACTGAAGATGTGATGGATTTTTGGCGCCCCACTTACAAAGAAGAAGCGATTGTCGACGGAAAATATTCGTCACGACTCTACCTGAACATGCTTGAAAAAACCTGGGCAGGCTACGCAAAAGAATCGAATAGACACTTTAAAGATCACTACCGTTTTTGTTATCACAACTCAGTGCCACGCTTGGTTGAAAAAGCGCATAAAGCACTCGCCAAATACAGCGGTCACTCAAATATAGAAAACAATGTTCTCATGGAACAAGTCAAAGATTCATTGGCCTATCCACGCTTAACGGGAAACAGTTACAGCGCGTCACTTTATATCGGTCTCGCCTCACTGTTTGATAACTGCCAAGATGACCTATCTGAAAAGCGCATTGGCTTTTACAGTTATGGATCTGGCTGTGTTGCAGAGTTTTTCAGCGGGGTTGTTCAACCCGGTTATCAGAAGCACCTCGACACTGATTATCACAAAAAAATGCTCAGCTCACGGAACGAATTAACTTACGATCAATACAAAGCGTTTTACTCTTACAAATTACCTGAAGACGGAAGCAACGTGGTGATTCCTAAACGCATTGAAAATAAATTTAGATTCTCCGAGCTTAACAAGCACAAACGGATCTATCAAAAGGACTAATCATGATCGCTGTTGCACCTGGAAAACTTATCCTATCAGGTGAGCACGCAGTCGTTTATCAAAAACCTGCGCTAACACTTGCAATCGATAGACATATTCGCATAAAGATTACCGAATCTAACAACAAGCATGTCACCCTCTCATTGCTTGGAAAGCAATGCCAATTTACTTTTGAAGCGCTTTCCACCTTAAAGCAACACATTGATGGGCAATACCGATTATTTTTAAATGAGAAATGCAAGGTGACAGATATACTCACCAACCCAGAAGACCTTGCGTGTTACATCATTGCAGATGTGCTGGAGAATTTTAGCTTAAAACCTTCTGCAGGATTTAACGTAAATATTCGATCCAACATTCCCACAGGCTGCGGCATGGGATCATCAGCTGCATTAATCGTGAGCCTACTCTTTGCGACAAAAGATTATTTTAAACTTGACCTCGCTGACGATCGCCTCATGAATCACGCCATTTTTTTGGAAAACTTACAACACGGACGCGCGAGCGGATTGGATGTGCGCATCTCAATGCAAGGCGGCTGCCTTTACAGTAACGGTGAAAACATTGTTGCTAAATCTTTACCTAAGCTACCTCTCTATATTGTGAACACAGGCAGGCCCGTCACCTCCACAGGTGAATGCGTCACAAAAGTGGCTGAACACGCTGAGAACGATGCCCTTTGGCAGGAATTTTCAACAACCACGGATGCTATCAAACTAGCCTTCACCCAAAGCGATCTACCCTCACTTCAAAAACACATTAAACGCAATCATCAATTGCTCATTGACATTGGCGTTGTGCCAACGCGCATCCAAACATTCATAAGCGATATTGAATCGGCAGGCTCTGCGGCCAAAATTTGCGGTGCAGGCGCAGTGCGAGGCGATACCGCTGGTGTTGTATTAATTGCAACTGACAATATCGCCACCCTCAAAAACGTCTGTAAACAACATGCGTTTGAATATGAAGAAATTATTCCTCAACAAAAAGGTGCACACTTTGTCTCATAAAGCATCGGCACCTGGCAGCATTATGTTACTAGGCGAGCATGCTGTTTTGCATGGCTACGCCGCTATTAGTGCTGCAATTAATCGCAAGATGACGGTATCAATTTTTCCAAATGATTCTACAACGCTGACCATCGAATCATCTCTCGGCTCATTCGAGTGTGATATCAACGACATTACCATACAAAAACCGTTTACATTCCTGCTCGCTTGCCTTAAAAAAAAAGGTTTACCTTCAGGATGCACCATCAAAGTTGAATCAGAATTTTCGGATAAAGTCGGCTTAGGCTCTTCTGCTGCGATCACCGTCGCGACATTGAAATGTTTATCACAATGGCTAAATGACGATATAACTAAAAACCAACTGCTACGCAGCGCCATTAACATCATACATCAAGTGCAAGGCATAGGGTCTGGTGCAGATTGCGCCGCAAGCGTTTACGGTGGCGTCGTCTACTATAATATGATCCCATGCATCGTCGAACCATTAAAACATATTCCCGACATCAGCCTCGTTTATACTGGTTATAAAACACCAACAACTGATGTTATCGCAAAAGTTGCAAAGGCCTACGAAGCACACCCCAGCCTTTATAATGCCTTGTATGAAAAAATGGGTGAATGCACCGAACACGCCAAAGTGTGTATCAATAATCAAGATTGGGATGGACTCGGTCACACCTTCTTTCAACAACAACAATTATTAGATGCACTCGGCGTATCCGATAAAACTATCAACTCAATCATTGATCAGGCGCTTGCTGAGGATGCTATAAAAGGGGCCAAAATATCTGGCTCTGGCTTAGGTGATTGCATTGTCACACTCGGCACACTCCCCTCTGACGCTTTCAAATCGAGACCGAATGGCATAACTCGCTTATCCGTCTCGATCGCTTGACATTAAACTTTAAGACCCATTATCCTATACTTAACTATAAGGATATAGGCATGAACACCAACGATATTCGAAAACTTAGCGAAGAATGGACTAACAACCCTGAATTGCATGAGAAATTCAAGGATGATCCTGTCAAATTTATCGAGTCTTGGGGCTGCGAGCTCGACGACATTCAAAAAACCAAATTTGCCGAATGGCATGATCTTACCGATCGCGATATTGAAGATCGAATCAACAAGGGCAACTGCTAAAGGAATTATTATGAACTTAGAAGAGCTTAAAAAACTTGCTGATGAATGGGCTAACAATCCAGCATGCCATGATAAATTTCGCAAAGATCCCATCACCTACATGCGTAAGCGTGGCTTTCAAGTTGACGGTGAAGACAAACTTCGTTTCGAGCAACTCGGCAAACTTTCTGATAACGAAATTGAAGATCGAATCAACAAAGGCACCTGCTAACTGTGCCACTGCACAATCTTATCAAACAGCGTAGCTGCCTCTTTCGTTTGAGCCAACCGAGCAGCCCTGCGCTTTAGATCAAGAACCAAAAGGCTCACGAATAAATAACTTGATTTCAACACGCCCGATGCTTTCAATTTATTTCGAATAACCTGTTGTGATTCCAATGAATTTTTAGTACGCTGTAATTCCAATTCAAAATCGCACCGCGCATCATTCGACATTTTATGGTACGCGCAAATAATCGGGTATGTGTAGATCGCATTTCCCAAATCAACACTCCAAGACGCATTAAAAATATCGTGAAAGTCGTTATATAACTGAGAGACGACGCCAAGCTCTGTGATGATACCATCCCAAGACTCATGAAAATCTGCTCTACTGATTTGAAAATATAAAGCACGCCACGCACCCGTTTTCTGTTTAATACAATCAAAATAGGTTGTCTCACAAAATGATCCGCGCCTTTGTAAATCCAACTGTTGCCCAGCGCTCACTTTCAACAGCGCTTGCTGCTTTTTCGCCAACTGTTTTGATTCCAGCAAAGAATCAGGCAATACGGTGATTAACAGATAAGCATTCATCTGAATAATCGCAGGCCCAATTGATTTTAACTCCTCGCAAAGCTCGTCATCCATCACAGAATCTAACAAATCGATCCCCATTTCAATCAATGCTGAGGCAACAATAAGATCCCTTGAGAGTGGCTCATCACCCAACAAAGCGCCAAACATAGGGAAGTGCAGCCACGGCGCAAAAGCAAACCTTCCCTCGCGTTCAAGCACACTCAAACGCGCCCGCTCCTTTGCAGCAAATTGATCTTTTGCGAGAATCAACACCTCACGTTGACCAGAGCTAAGCCCCGCTTGCTGTAGATAGGAATCCACAGCTCGCATAGCTGTTTCAAACTCCGCTAAATCCTCAGTCATAGTCTATCCTTTTCCCCATTGAAGTGGGTGGGTTTTAAGTGCTAATCTAATTATATGATACACCGTAGCCCCACAAACACGCCAGGCAGAGATCAGTTGCACCGCCTGCTCTATGAGTCGCCGTACTTTGAAGGTGCGCCTCAAGACATCTATGAGGAACTCTTGACGCGTACTACGAAAGAACGATTCAATCCAGATGATATTATTGTCACCGAAGGTGAAACCGGCAATTGTGTTTACTTGCTGTTACAGGGGAGTACTGAAGTGACTCTACACGGAGAAATGATTGCTAAGCTTTTTGCCGGCGATTGGATTGGCACTGGAACATCTCAGTTTATTCCTGACAACTGGACCCGAACTGCCACAGTCACCGCAAGTGAGCCAACCACACTGCTGCGTATTAATGCAACTGACTTTAACATCCTCATTGAAAACCATCCTGATTTTAAAGAAAAACTCAGCAACAATCGTGATAAAATTATTTTTCATCACTTCATTAAAAACCTCTCTCTGTTTAAATCCTTGTCGCACGATAAAATCGAGCAACTCTATCAGGCGATTGAAACAATTAACGTTGATAAAAACACGGTGCTCCTCACACAAGGACAAGAATCCGAACAGTGTTATTTCATTTATGACGGCACTGTTGATGTCACAATAGATTCACCTGCTAAAGTTATTGCGACATTAGGCCCGAACCAGGTCTTTGGTGAAATGAGTTTATTAGCAGACGAGGCATGCAATGCGACTGTCACCACGACCTCGCCTTGTCAGTTGCTTGTTTTGAAAAAACAAGATTTAGAGAACGCGCTACTTGAATGCGCTAGTTTTTCAGAAACGATGTCGAGCTTTTTACTCCAGCGATCAAGGCCGATAAAAGCAGACTCAATAGCCGTTTTAAAACGCCATAGCAGTGACGGACAAGAAGTTATACTTTTAAAAAACACTAAAACCCTGGATTTTTTTCAGCTTTCTGCCGAAGGGTACTTTGTTTGGGAACGCTTAGATCGCAATACAACATTACGCGAATTAATTGAGGCCTACCTCATCCACTTCAAGACGCTTAATTTAGCGCATGTCTCTAATATCATTATGCGCCTATCAATCGCAGGCTTTGTACAAATCCCCACAATGGAAATAGCACACAGGGAAGAAAAAGTTCCATTGCGAAAACGCATTACCTCCAGACTAAAAAAAATCTTTGAAGCGAATTTCATCTGGCCAAATGCCAGCGAAAAAATCACCCGTTTGTTTCATGCTTTAAAAATAAAGCACCTCTACACACCTGTAACCTTTGTGATTATGCTTGTCTTAGGCTTTTCAGGTTTTTTCTTTTTTCTGAGCACCGCTCATATCAGCTTAAATCACTTGCTTAACTCACCTTGTTTTTGGCTCTATATCGCCTGTGTTTTTCCAATACGCTTTATCAGTATCGTCTTGCACGAATTAGGTCACGCCTTTATGACCTTGCGTTACAAACAACCTTTAAAAGCCTCAGGCTTTGGCTGGCACTGGTTCACACCCATTGCCTACATCGACACCTCCAGCATGTGGGGGCTTAGCAAAGGGCCTCGCATCATGGTTGATTTGGCCGGCATTTTATCTGACTGGGCATTTGCCGGCATACTCCTCACCCTTGCTTGCTTGATCAGAAATACCACATTCACCACGCTCACATTCTTGTTTGGTTTAAGCGCCTACATCAACATGCTGATCAACTTAAATCCACTACTAAAGCTCGACGGATACTACCTCATCATGGACGCGCTGGATGAACCTAACTTGCGCAGCAAAAGCGCCGCATGGTTAGTGAAACGGGGTCGCACAAAGGTAACATACTCCGCAAAATACGCACTCTACTGGGGCTTTTCCCTCCTCTATATTGCTTCTATTATATCGATCCTATACACTTTACTGAGTATTTAAATTCAAAATCGAGCATAAGTGAAACATATGAAAACAGAAGCCTTTATCAAAAAAATTCTCCCTAAAAAAGCCAACACACCAGTTACCAAGAGCGCTACCGCATTTGCGCCCTCTAACATTGCACTTGTTAAATATTGGGGAAAACGCAATGTTGAACTTAACTTACCGAACACGCCTAGCCTCTCAATCTCATTAGGAAACTACGGCGCGACAACAACGATAAGCTTAGCCGAAAAAGACAACGTTACTTTGAATGGTGAGCCTGTTAACCCTGATTCAGACTTCTTTCAACGCGCGATCGACTACGTTGACTTGTTCCGCAAAGATGACACACCCGTGCTTATCGCCACACAAAGCAACATCCCAATCGCTGCAGGTTTAGCTTCTAGCGCCTGTGGATTCTCATCCCTTATTTTGTGCCTAAACGATTTTTACGGCTGGAACTTGGATCAAAAAGAATTATCCATGTTAGCTCGCATCGGCAGCGGTAGCGCAACACGCTCATTATGGCAGGGCTTTGTGGAATGGCACGCCAGTGATGATCCACTAGAGAGCTTTGCTGAACCTATTGAAACTAACTGGCCAGACTTTCGTGTTGGCCTGTTAATTATAAATAAAAACAAAAAATTTATTTCATCACGTAAAGCGATGCAACACACAACGAAAACATCACCGCTTTATAAGAAATGGCCTGATACTGTTACACGTGATTTAGCACGGGTTAAAAAAGCGATTACTGACCAAGACTTTGAAGCATTAGGGTCAGCTGCTGAAGAAAACGCTGAAGCAATGCACGCCACCATGGCGCTTGCAACACCGTCAATTCATTACTCGCAGCCTGAAACAGATCGCGCTAAAAAAACGATTAAACAACTGCGCAAAGACGGGGTGGATGCATACTACACCCAAGATGCGGGCCCTAACTTGAAAATTTTATTCTTGAAGAAGGATGAAAAGAAAATTATCTCGTTATTCCCTGACTTGCTTGTTGTTAAGCCTTTTGAAAAAAACAATGATGTAATGCCAGGTATTCTTACCGCTAAAAGCACAGATACCGGCGCTGGTAAAAGCACAAACGCGGGTTAGTTTTAATCTTACATGGACCCCGGATAATGCTAGCATTTCCGGGGAGACGTAGGGCTGCCACCCCCACTGCACCGCCATCGCGGACTTGATCCGGGATCCATAAAATTAAACACCAGGAACAGCAACTTCCTGATTTTTATTTACAGCAGCTGAATCAGAAACCCTTTCATACCCATCAACCTTCTTAGCACCTTGATAAGCATCACAAGCCTTCTTAATCAGCGCAGCCAAACCAATCAAAGCCAAAACCCCCAAACCTACATAAGGGGCGAACACCGCTGTCACACCAAACACAACTGCAAGACCTGCACAACCTGCTGACTTTGTATATTCGCCTTTATAGGCAAAGTAGGCTGCACCGACTAACGCAGCAACTGTCGAAAATACCAAACCACCGACAGCCGCACCAATAGCTACCTGACTGACCGCTTGGGTACCTATTAACGTATTCACACTCGTCAAAGCCGTCGAACTGAACAACGTTCCGTTTCCAACATAATAGCCAGCTCCCACAGAAAGACCCAAATTACAAATGACACCTGCTCCCATCGCCCGCCTATCTGCTGCTTGCTTTTCTAGCAACGCGCTTCTCGGCTGACAATTCTTTAACAATTCATTGGAATGTGGAAAAGCTTTAATTTCACATTCTTTAGATTCCGGAACAGAATTTTTCAAATATTCTGTACGCTTAATCACCGACTGTGCATTTCTTTGCGCTTCTATTTTTTTGAATTGCTCTAAAGGAACGCTTTGACAGACGCTCACCGGAACAGCCCCTTTTCTAACTTCTACAGAATACTCACTATTACCTACTAGCCTTGCTTGAGGGCTCATTTGATTATGATTATAATACTCAAGAAACTTTTTAGCTGTGGAGTCAGATAGCCCAGAATGCACTTTAGCAAAGTCAGAATCATGATTTCTAAATGCTCCATGACCTGGTGTATAGCTATCTTTTGTAGACATACCCACATGCCCATGCACTGTAATAATATTCTGGTCGAGATCGGGACAAAAAATACCATTGTCACTTGTTAAAAAGTGCTGCTTTACCCCTCTAAACTTGCCTGGATCATTCCATACAAATTCCATGATCAAGGCGCACAGTGACCCCCTTCTAATTCTAATTAGCGTGCTATTTTGGCCGAATTCTCCACGTTCTATTACGGCAGCATTAATTCTATCTATAGACTCTGCAAAAGTGGATACGGTAGTCACATCAAACTTTACATCCAGCTTACCAGCTAGAGCTTTATATAAATAAGAGGGCACCTTAGCATGGGGATATAACTTCATTTTACCCTCAGGCGTGAGAGTGTAATTAATGAGTTTTAATTGCGGGAAATAGGCATCGTCTAATAAATTATTGACATTTTCTCGCTCAATAATGCCAAGATCTAGTAATGCAACCAAATTATCACATGAGGCTGAAGAACTTACCCCAGGCCTTCCGCGAAACCATCGTGAAACAAATTCCGCATCATGATTTGAGAATGTAATTTTTGACTTAACGCCAAGAGCTTTAACTTGCTTAAAAAATAATAATGTAAAATAATCATTAGGCCCACGGTCAGCAAGCACATCGCCTAACCAAATCATACACTTTCCACGATTGACTCCACATGTAATTGTAACGAGCAAATCTTTAATATTAGCAACACAGCCTTCTAAAGTGGCTTTATTACTTTTTTCAGGGTATTTCACCATCTCCTGATCATGCTTTTGAACTTCTTTTCTTAATTTTTCATAGTTATTTTTGTCCATATGAATCATACCCAGCTTTCGCATGGTTTGAATCATACCGAGGACATTACCGTGCGCATCACCACGGGCGATATCATCCACACCCTTAAGCTCGTCCGCAGACAGGGGTTTAACGTCCAGTTCGTCCAAATCAAGCTGCAAATTGAGGCTTTCTATAGGACTCTTTTTTAACTCTGAATATTCGGCTCTTTTGTGTTCACCATGAAATGACATATGACCTACCCCCGTAAGCTATAGATTTGCTATTTAATCTAGTCAATTATAACACATAAAGTGTGTTTTTTCAATTGAATCAAGCGGCTTTATGCAATAATAAGATAGATTTTAACTATCAATTCTATCGTTACGTTTAATTTCATTAATCGCCCTTACCCCTCTATCATTAAACATTCAATAACAAACGAGGGGAAATAGCATGTTTTACACAACCAAAGAGAAAAGCACCTATAAATCATTAGGCTTTCAAACAGCACAGCAAGCGAAAGTTTCTGATCATGAGCCAGTGGTTTACGGGAATAAAGTCGCTTTTAACATCATGATGAAAGCACGGTATAATGAACAAAAGAACAGATACAACAATGGTTTTGCCATTAAAGCTGAAACAACAGAACAATACCAAGCACGGCTTCAAAAAGTTGCTAGCGTGCTGGGTGACATCCTTGAGAGCAACCCTCAAGTGACTGTCATAGCTCTTGAAGAGGCGCCCATCAAACCAGAGGATATCAATGCTTTTATTACAGCAATTAAGACCGACCCTAGGTTAAAGCCCTTTCATGATGACTTAACGGCAAAGAACTTTACTCAAATGGGCGTTGCCACAATATTTGATACACAACAGTTAAGTGTTACGCAAATCGTTCAAAATGAAGCTGAGCTACCGACAAAAAGCTTAATCGCCAGGACGCAAGAGTATAGACTCTATGACAAGCAAAAAGGGAGTACAAGCTATGTGGCCAACATGCATCTTCCTTATGATATTGCAAAGAACCCAAAGAACTATGGCTTGCTACTGTCATACTTGGTTCAGCTGATGAATCATGCACAAGCATCAAGCTATACGCTTATGGGTGACTTTAACTTCTTGCCCTTGCGGTTGATTCATTCTGAGCACGGTTTTTCTGGCGTTATTCCTTTAAGTAACAACAGCCTGATCAAAGCAGTAGGGTCAACACTCTCTGTTATTGATGACACTGTTGACGCCATCTTAACTGTCACACAGCGACCAAAAACGTTAAGAGCTCATGTGAATCACTTCACATTGTTTAAACAGCTTTCTACCCAGGCAGATAGAACACATGCTGAAGAGCAACAAGAGCAAAGACTGATAAGCTACAGATAATTTTCAAGACAATAGCTGGCAGACGTAACACTATGAAAAAATACGGCTGTCAGCTTTAATTTGTGTTTTTTGCATACGGCTCTTAAGATTTCCTTAATTATTTACTGTCAAAATTATTGTAATGAATTAAGGAGTTTGGAATATGTCAGTTAGCACGGAACTAAAAAAAATATTAGAAACTATTGATGGAAGTTACAGGGATCAGCTAAACGCAATTAAAGCCGAAGAATCTGAGCACCATACATTCCAAACCGACGTTACTAACTTCATTCGGCTTGAAAAGCAAAATCAGAATTGCCTACAAGCAACAGAAACACAAGCCCACGAAGAATTTCAGCAGCTATTAATGAAACCTGCTTCATCACAAGGCGCTCAACGATTAATGGATGTTTTGCAGTATCAAGACCGAGCTATTGCACCTGTGACACGCAACGTGCAATTCCTGGTGAAAAATGATTCTAGCGTCTTATCACACTTTCCTGAGCGCTACGTGTTTAACAATAAACAACTCGTTAAATTAACCGCACAATACACGGGAAGTTTATTTGGAAATGCTGCACCCGAAACAAAAGAAGCTGTCGCAAACCCCGAACAAACCATTATGCTCACAAGGTAGCCCTGTGAAAAAATTCAAAAAGCTTTGCTCTACGATCTCACGACTCTTTCACCATATAAAGGAGTCACTGTCGATAAAGCAAAGCCCGACTGAGCCCCCAACTGCAAACTTTCATGACGACATAAAAAAAAATATCGTAAAGGCGCGAAAAAAACGTGCTCATGCTCGCCAGGAAATTATGAATTCAAAGCGCCGCATTTTTGAAGCGCAAGTAAAACTCAAAAAATCCATTGCTCGGAAAAAAATGCTGGCCCAACAAAAACGTGAGCTCAAAGAAACCGTAGTGAAAGAGAAAGCATTGCTATTCAAACTAGGCAAGGTTTTAGCCGGCGAACAAAAAGCCCTGTCCAACTTCTTGCATGAACTCAAGGAAGATTCTCTGAGTGCTCTAATTAACGCCTCAACGCATGTCGTCAGACTCACCCGAGCTGCGGGCGCCCATGAAGCATACATTGAACATATGAACCAAGTGATGAAGACACAACCTGACAGATTACAAGAGAACTGGGAATGCGCTAAGTTTAACAGTAGGCAGTTACATTAATTAGTCTTAGGGTTTTTTATTAATGTATTGGATCCCGGCTCAGGGGGCAGGATGACGGGCCTTGCGTCTTGCCGGAATTGCGGTGAGCGATTTATTGCGAGACAATATCCGGAATCCATTCTAATCAATCACGCGTAGCGCTTCATCAAACCTGCCCATACTGATCGCGATCACCCAACCAACGATCAATCAGCGCTGTTACACACGCAGCAGAAGGAGAATACATCTCTTTAGCCACGCGCTGAACTGCAGGCAATAAATGTTGATCTCTGACAATATCCGCAATACGAAATGCCGCAACGCCGGTTTGTCTCACGCCCAACACCTCACCTGGGCCACGCATTTCTAAATCTTTTTCAGCGACAATAAATCCATCGTCAAAGTCACGCATAATCTCAAGGCGCTGCTTACCTACGTCCGATAATGGTGTTTGATACAACAAAACACAAAAACTTTTTTGCGATCCACGACCAACACGGCCGCGTAATTGATGCAATTGAGAAAGACCCAATCGCTCAGCATTTTCAATCACCATAATGGTAGCATTAGGGACATCGACGCCCACTTCAATCACCGTTGTTGCCACCAAAACATCTAACTGGCCGTCTTTAAACGATTGCATGACAGCGTGCTTTTCGCTCGGCTTTAATCTGCCATGCACTAAACCTACACGAAGATCAGGCAATGATGATTTCAAATGCTCTAAGCACTCTTCTGCTGCCTGACATTGCAATACATCTGACTCTTCAATTAGCGTGCAAACCCAATAGACTTGACGACTCTCTTCGCAACTCTCTCTTACACGCTCGATGATTTCATCACGACGCGCGTTGCTCAACAACACTGTTTTAACAGGCTGCCTACCTGGCGGTAATTCATCAATAATTGAATTGTCTAAATCTGCAAATGCCGTCATGGCCAATGTTCGTGGAATGGGGGTTGCCGTCATAATCAGTTGATGCGGGTAACTGCCATCTTCAACACCTTTTTGCTGAAGACGCAAACGCTGGTCAACGCCAAATCGATGTTGCTCATCAATAAT
>DKOI01000107.1 GCA_002469885.1 Legionellales bacterium UBA7366
CATGTGTGTAGTTTGCAGTGCAAGATAAGTTGTGGGCGTTGTAAATAACATGACAGATTTTTCTGTATTACAACGCGTGGCTAAATATTCCGTGTGTCCTGAAAAGGGGATGCCAGCATCATTAATAACGGCTTTATGAATGGGCGCTGTGACGAGTGCGTCTGCGCGTTGATCTTTGCAAGCATCGATAGCAGTGTCTAAACATTCTAAAACGTAAGCGCTGTTTTTTGCGTCTAACAAGCCAGGTTCAGCCTTGGTTTTTAATGGAATGTCGACGATGTGTAATGTGCCAGCGGTATGTGGTGTCGCTTCGTTTTCCTTCCAGTCAATTAAAGTGAGCGGCAAGTTAATGTGTTTTGCTCTGTCTTCTAGGAGTGTGCGACTGGCAAAGACAACCAGCTCACAAGGGTGAGCAGTTTGGGCAAGTTGAATGATAATGTCAGGGCCAATGCCGGCAGGCTCACCTGCCGACAGTGCGATCGTTTTAGGCTTTGTCATTTTCAGCGTCAGCGTTTAACACTTTAATGTACGCATTGGCACGTAACTGCATTAGCCAGTTTTGCAATTTCTCGTTGAGTTTGCGATTAAAAATTTGATTGCTAATTTGATTTCGCATTTGAATATCATTTTCAGGCGCAGTGTTTTTACTGTCTACTGTGCGGGTCTCGACGAGTTTAATGATGTGAAATCCGTTCCCTGTGCGGAAGGGCCCTGCCACTTCGCCATTTTTTAGTCTTGGAATTTCATTAGCGAATACGTCTGGCAGTTCCGCTAACTTGCGCCAGCCAAGATCGCCGCCTTTTAGCGCGTGTTGTCCGTTAGAGTATTCAACAGCCAAGCTTCTAAAGTTGCCACCTTTTTTAATGTCCGTCATTAGTTCGTCTGCAATGGCTTGAGCTTCCGCGGCTTGCTTAGGCGTTGGGGCTTCTGGTAATGCAATTAAAATATTTTCAACGTGGTATTGTGTGCGATTTTCTTTTTTAGCATTGATTGAGCGTAAGTAGTCACTCACTTCTTGGGGTGTGACAGTAATCGTTGAGGCAACTTCTCTTTGTTGCAACTGATGAAGAATCATTTCCTCGCGGATTTCATCTCGAAATAACGTATAATTTTCACCATCTGCCGTCATTTCTTTAAACATAGCTTCAACTGTCATTTTGTTTTGTTCGGCAATTCTGCCGATAGTGGTGTTGAGTTCTTCCTCGCTAACATGTATGCCGTTGCTCTCAGCCAATTGCAGTTGCAAGTTTTGATTGATCATTTGCTCTAGCACTTGTTCTTCTAAGATAGCCCTTGGCGGAAGGGGGGTTTTGCTTTTGGACAGATTGACTTTGATCATGTTTACACGATCATCAAGTTGGCTTTGCGTGATGATGCCATCGTTGACAATTGCGACGATTTTGTCGAGTGGTGTAGGGGTGCCCGCTATTGCGGTGCTAAGAAAAATTGATGCGCAGATGCCTGCGAATAAGCGAACTGTTTTATGTAACATGTGTAGCCTCGTTTAATAGTGTCCAAAATTATCGTGGTAGCCTTTTATATTCGTGGCTATTGTTCCACTTGGGTCGTTGAATCCAAGTCGACTCAAGCCTTTTAAAGCAAATTGTAAATAAACAGCTTTATCATATTGTTTATTTAAATTCTGATCTAAGCCAGTGAATGTGCGTGTGCCAACAAATCGAACGGCCCAACAGCAGTCTTCGTATTCAACGCCATAAATATAGTTTTGAATATGATGGTGACTTAAGTTGTAGCCCCATTGCCCTAACATTTTGATTCTTTCTGTCACTGGCCAGCTGATGCTGACTGTAGACTGCTCTAAATCGTTATGGTTTGAATCAATTGTGGTTCCACCCATGGTGTCGAGTATATCGCCTTCACGGGCAAAGGTATAGCCTAAGTTAAAGCTGCGATTATTGGTGTCATTATAGTTTAAGTTAATGCTTTGATTGTCCGTGCGTCTTGTGTCTGGGTTCCACGCCATACTGCCGAGTAAGCTCCAGTGGTTATACAGTTGATATGAAATGATGCCGGCAATTGGAGATACAGATTGTTGATTTGCATTAACCGTTGATTCGGACAAGTCATTACAATCAGCATAAATACCTGAATCAGCTGGGTTGTTGGAGCAGAGTGCGACTTTACGGTTTTGGAAATAAAATATTTGCCCGATGCTGGCGCGAAACCGTTCGACAGAAGAGTCTTGCTCTAAGAACCGTGTAGAAAGTGAGAGAGTAACTTGGTTTGTGTCACCTATGCGATCGACGCTGGTGAATCGATTGTATCGAAACATTTGATCGTAGGTGAATGCTAATGGTTGTGTCGTGTCGTAAGAATCAAATAGCGGTAAGTTATTTTGATTTTCATAAGGGACGTAAACATAATAAGCCTGCGGTTCGAATGTTTGCGTATAGTGATTTCCAAACAGTCTTGTCTCTCTTTCAAATTCCAAGCCAGCGTTCACATCGATAATAGGCAGGGCGCGGGTTGGGTCGGTTTGGTTGTTTTGTCCTGCGACGTTTGTGCCTGCATCATGTAATTTATAGGTCGTTAACACGAATTGCACTCTAGGCGTGATGAACATTCCAGGGCGTGCTAATGGTAGGCTCACTTGCGGTTGCAAATTGAGTCGACTCCCTTTGGGTTGAGCGATGGTTGCGCCAGGATTGCGCGTGATAGTGAAATAGTTGTATTCAGAATTCAGATCGAATTGAAGGCTGTAAGGATGTTGTGGCAGTTGAGTCGCTAATTTTATTTGAGGCAAGCGTGTATATTGGTTTTTAACGGTAGCTTCTGTTAGTGGGTGCAATGTTTGGTAGTGCTGGATATTTCCAATGATTTGCACGTTATTATCTTGATAAGTCAGGTTGGCATTTTGCGGTAATTGCGTATCGGTTTGTGAGATCACGTTTTGACTTAGGTCAATGAGGTAATAGTCATCGCTGACCCAGTTATAATTTATGTGACCGGTCAGGTGGCGTGAGAATAATACGTTTTCTTGCCATGAAATTGCAGAGCGATTTGTTGATGCTTTCGATAGGTCATCAAGAGCGCTGGCTTGAGCTGGCGTTGTTGTTGCAGGTGTGAATTCGTTGGGTTCGGTGTCTTTAAAGTCTTTGAATTTTCTATCGCTTGGCAAGATACTCAAGTTTAAAACACCGCTGTGCCATTTTTGTTTGTAACGAGCTTGTGTGGTTAAGTTTACGCCTCGTTGATCCATAAAGTTAGGTGTGAAGGTTGCATCATAATTCGGTGCAATGTTCCAGTAAAAAGGAATGGTGAATTCGTCACCTGATCGCGTTGAGTGACCATAAGATGGCGCTAAGAAACCTGTTTGTCGTCGATCATCAATTGGAAAGTTAAAGTAAGGCCAGTAAAAAACAGGCACATCTTTAATATAGAACAAACTGTTTGTGATGTATCCTCGTCCGGTATTATGATCCATATGAATATGTTTACCGTAGAGCGACCAGGCAGATGATTTGTTTGGTGGGCAAGTGGTATACGTTGCGTCATAAAAGTCAACGATCTTAGGTGCGTTTTGTTCCGCGCTTTTAGCGCGTCCCCAGGCGCTCACGCCATAAATATGCTGTTCAGTTTCTGCATCAGTCTCATGTTGTTGTAAACTTTGTTGGTAGAGTATGCTTTCTAAGCTCCAGGCTTTGCTGGGAAAGTTGATGCTGCCAAGACCTGCGAGAATATAGCTTTGGGGTTGACGCAATGTGATGTTGCCTTCGAGTTTGATTTTACTCGGGCTACTGGAATTCTTATCGCGATACACATAGGCGCGGTCTGTGCTAATTAATCGACCAGGCTGGGTGATTGAAACATTACCAATGAGTGTTGTTGTGTCTTTTTCGGAAAACAGAGTGCGATCAGCGCTAATGCTGACAGAGTCTGACCCAAGGCCATCAGCTGTGTTAAGGCGGATGGGCGCTTTTTGATAATAGCCATGGCAGCTTGTTTTGTCGTTGTTTACCCAGCCAAGTTCCGTTGCGATTTCGGGCAATGTGAGGTCGTAAATATCGTTTTGTGTAATCGCTGTGCTAATGTCGCTGGAGTAACGTGAGGTGGGTACGGTTTCATTGCATTCCCAATTAATGCCTGATTCGCTTGCTTCGCAAGACCATAACAATGGGGTGGCAAACGATGAGTGGGGTAGCACCAGTGCACCGACGATCGTGAATAATAGTTGAGCGCGTTTTAGGTCTACCATACTGAATATTAATGCTTCTTTGTGAGCGTTTACTCTACCGTGTCGTCAATAAGGTTGCAAGTTGTTAAGCAAAGGGGGGAGAATAAGGCTGGATGTCAGAGGAAGAGGATCGGATGGATCAACGACAAGAAGCGCTTTATAAATGGGTGGTTAGTCACATCGATGGTAATGTGGCGATTGGACCGCTTGTTGGCGGAGAGGGTGCTGGAATACGACGCTATTTTCATGTGCGCCAAGGCGCTAACACCTGGGTAGCGGTAGATGCGCCGCCAGCAACTGAAAAGTTGAGTGAGTTTGTATCGCTGGCCTCTATTCTTAAAACTGAAGGTATTCTTGTGCCGGATGTTATCGCTTGTGACAGGTCCCAAGGCTTCATCTTGGTTACCGATTTTGGTAATCGCACGTTGCTGTCAGTGTTGCATTCAAACAATGTGGATCGTTATTACAAAACGGCGTTGGAAACATTGATTCCTATTTATCAATCAAAAGAAGCGAGGGCAGTTAACAGTACTCGATTGGGTGGTGCGCTTTTACGGAATGAATTGGCACAATTTAGTGAATGGTATTTAAAACGGTATTGCGACATTATTATCGATCCGGGTCTGCGAAAAATGCTCGATAAGGTGTTCGATGCTTTAATTGAAAATGCGGATGCACAAGAACAAGTGTGTTGTCATCGAGATTATCATTCCGACAATTTAATGGTGTTGCCTGACGATCGAATAGGTGTGATTGATTTTCAAGATATGATGATGGGGCCCATTACTTATGATGCGGTTTCTTTATTGCGTGATTGTTATGTGGCATGGCCAGATGCGCAGGTCGATCGCTGGGTAGGGTCATTTTACAGCATGCTTCGTGAGTCAGGTTTTCTAGAAGGCGTGAGCTTGGATTTATTTACCCGGTGGTTTGATTGGATGGGGATGCAACGTCACATTAAAGCGACTGCGACGTTTGCCGCTAAAGTGGAGCGTGATGGAGATGAGCGATATCTTGAGTTTATTCCAACGACCTTGCTATATTTACAAAAGGTGAGTGCTCGGTATCCTGAGTTTTCAGATTTTCATGCATTTGTTAAAGAGATGAATAGGGAGCTTGTGTAAGTGAAAGGGATGATTCTAGCCGCAGGACGCGGATCTCGCATGCGCGAACTTACCAATAATTTACCTAAGCCGTTATTGTCAGTGGGGGGAAAGACCTTAATTGAGTATCGCGTAGAAACATTGGTATCAATGGGGATTCGGAATGTTGTGATTAATTTGCATTACTGTGCAGATAAGATAACAGCCTTATTAGGTGATGGTTCGGCGTATGGCGCCTCGATTCGTTATTCTTACGAGGAAACGCCGTTAGATGTTGGGGGCGGCATTTATCATGCGTTACCGTTATTGGGTGATGCGTCTTTTATCACAATGAATGCCGATGTGTGGACAGACTATACGCCGGGCATACTTGAAATGCCGGCGGGATCTTTAGCGCACTTAGTTTTTGTGCGAAATCCGGGCCACAATCTTTCCGGTGATTTTGGTTTGGTTGATGGGCGTGTTGTAGGTATTGCCAAAAGGCGTTATACGTTTAGTGGAATTGCATTTTATCACCCAGATTTTTTTTCCATTTGTTCGATGGGTGCGTTTTCACTGAAATCAGTTTTGGACAAGCGTATTGCGGAAGGTTTGGTGACAGGCGAATTATATGAGGGCGGGTGGTATGACGTCGGCACACCTGAGCGTTTAGCGGTTGTGCGCAATTCGTGTGTGGAACCTTTAGCCGAAATTGCGTTTATGAAAGAAAGTGTTTTTGAGTGAGTTGAAGTTGAATTAAAATCCCCTCTCCCGTTTACGGGTGTTGTTGAATAAATAAAACTATGATCAAGGTTCCCTCTCCCGTTTACGGGAGAGGGCTAGGGTGAGGGTAAAGTTTAAAAAACAAACCTATCTTATGCGGAAGAAAATAAACTTAAACAATCGACTGAATATAATTCTGCGAACCCATTTCGTTGTAAAGCGAAATCTGTGTTTCTAACCAATCAATATGGTCTTCTTCTTGCGATAAGATGCCTGCAAGTATTTCGCGAGTTTTGTAATCTTTGACTGTTTCAACGTAAGCGATAGCATCACGTAAGTCTGCAGTGGCTTTGAATTCTAAGTCTAAATCAGACTGAAGCATTTCAGGGATTGTTCTTCCGATTTTAAGTTTTTCAAGCGAGTGCATATTGGGCATGCCATCTAGAAAAAGAATACGGTCAATTAAAAGGTCTGCGTGTTTCATTTCATCGATTGACTCTTTAAACACCTTTGCGCCGATTTGAGTGTATCCCCAGTTGTTGAGCATGCGCGAATGTAGGAAATATTGGTTGATAGCAACCAGTTCATTTGAGAGGATTTTGTTGAGAAATTCGATTTCTTTTTTGTCGCCTTTCATGTGAGCTACTCCTTTGATTTGCTTGCATTTATGGTAAGAACTTGAAGCGATATTGTCAAGGAAGCCTTGCGTTATGAGATAGTGCAGCAAGGGGTGGGGGCTGCTTTTTTAGGGGGTGCATTCGCTGTTCTCATTTTTGGGAAAAAAGAAATTGATTCACCACTCATTTCTCGTTTTACACGTTGGCTAGGAGGTTTGGCGTTTTCCATCGTTTTCTTTGTAATTTGGCTATCATCAGGAATAATGTAGGCTCTCTTCATTTCAGGTTCGAGCGCAGGGAACTCCTCTAGATCGGAATCGTCACCCGATGTGCTATCACCAAAGCTAAGAGAAACTCTTCTTGGAAGGGCGCAAGGTTTTTCTGTG
>DKOI01000030.1 GCA_002469885.1 Legionellales bacterium UBA7366
GTTGCTCATCACTGATCGGTTAGTGTTGCCGGGAGTTAATAATCAAGAGTCGCTTAAGCAGGGCAACGTAGCAGTGGGCTTTGTCGAGTTTGGGATGTTAGTGGCAACAGGCATTGTCGCCTATTCGAGCATGGTGGGTGAAGGTGGCGGAATGTTGTCTAGTCTTTCATATTTTATTGCTGGTCAGATTACCTTGGTTGCACTAGTCATTGTTTACGAAAAAATATTTGTCAGAAATTTTGATATCGTCGAAGCCATAGGAAATAACAATATTGCATCGGGTATTTATCTCGGCGGAAAAATGATCGCTTACTCTTTGATTTTAAAGAGTGCCATTGCCGGCAATGGTACAAGTGAGCTTCCGGTGGACTTAGCCCTTGAGTTTTTAGCTGTAGCTGCGCTGGGCATGATCTTTTTGTATCTATTTGAGTCTATTCTTGACCGCTTGATCGTCACTTCGGCAAACTTATCATCTATGCTTAACAAAGATAGTATCGTGCCAGCAGTGCAGTTGGCTTCGGCAAAAATAGGTATCGCCCTGATTTTAAGCAATGCAATACTCTAGCCCGGTTTGCGTGATAGAAACTAGGACGCAAGCATGAAAACGGCCCGGCTATTGCCGGTACTGCTCGCGTTTTGCATGTTTTCAACAGGCGCTAGTGGCCTGGTCAGTGAGTATCTGTTAGCGACGATTACCACCTACATTCTTGGTAACTCTATCGAGCAATTTTCGCTAGTGATAGCCAGCATGATGCTCATGATGGGTGTTTCCGGTTTTGTTCAAAGCAAAATGACAGATCGGAATCTGTTGCAAAAATTTATTGCTGTAGAAGTGTTGATGGCGTTGCTGGGTGGTTTTGCGCCGTTGGCCATATATGCGTCTTATGGTTATTTAGATCACTACTTTACGATCATTCACTACGGTTTTGTTTTGTCCATCGGTTTTCTGATCGGTTTTGAAATTCCGCTGGTGATGCGGATTATTGAGAAACAAAATATTCCACTGAAAACGAATCTGACTATCGTCTATGCAATGGATTATGTGGGTGCATTTGTCGGCGCACTTATCTGGGTGAATTATCTGCTGAAGAATTTTCCGCTGTCTGAAATCAGTTTCATTGTTGCCGGATTTAATTTCATTGTTGCTGTCATTACAATACTGTACTTCCTTTATGTCAAAGTAATAGATCGCCCGGCCATGCAAATACTAGCGCTGCTCTTGACGGCCGCCGCACTGCTGTTTGGTTGGACTAATAACAGGGATTTTAGCGCATTATTAGAGCAAAAATTTTACGACGACCCTATCGTTTACAAGAAGACCACAAGATACCAGCATCTTGTGATGACACATAATTCAAAAATCGATGACACGCGTTTGTATATTAACGGCAATACTCAGTTCTCTTCCTTAGATGAGGGGCGCTACCATGATTTTCTTGTACATCCAGTAATGACTGTCGCGCCAGCCATAAAGCATGTGCTGGTGTTGGGTGGTGGTGATGGGCTTGCGCTTCGAGAAGTCATCAAATACGCAGAGGTGGAATCTGTGACGCTGGTAGACCTTGATCCTGAAATGATCAATATCGCGACAAATAATCAGATATTAACCGCCTTGAATAACCATGCTTTTCAGCATGCTAAAGTGAATGTGGAGTCGATCAACACTTATGTCGCAGGTTCAAAACAAGCCATTTATATGCGTGAGGTGGGCTACGAAGCCGGCGAGCGAGAGTGGGTGGCTAGTGTCGAAGTGTTTAATATTGATGCTGACCAATTTTTAAAAAAACAGCCGAAACAAAAATGGGATGCGGTAGTGATAGACCTGCCAGACCCATCGTCGATTGAGTTGAGCAAACTTTATAGCAAACAATTTTATCAGTCATTACGGCGTTACTTGACAGCGGATGCCTACGTGGCCATTCAATCAACTTCTCCGTATCACGCAAAAGAGGCCTACCTGTCTATTGGTGAAACATTAAAGGCAGCAGGGTTCAAAGTTTTGCCCTACAGGCAGAACATACCGTCCTTCGGTGATTGGGGCTATTACCTTGCGTGGATCGGTACACGGAGTTCAGAGGCGGTTAAATTACAGCTTTCTGCCTTGCCTGAGTTCAAGGTTGATACGGGTTTTATAACGCCTGAATTGTTGGCGGCATCCTTTGCGTTTGGTAAAGGCGAATTGGTGGCTGATAATCCCTGTGTGAATACACTCATGCAACCCTGTCTGTTGACGAATTATTTGGACAGGAGTTGGTTGCTAGAATGATGTTTAGTCTCATCTTGCGCGGCTATAAAAAAGTGCTTTCTCGAGTGCATGAATATGCTTGGGTTACCTTGTTTGTATCAATCGCGCTGCTGTATGTACTGAGTTGTTTCGTCATGTTTTTTGCCGCCGAGGATCAGATTTTTGAAAAGTACACTTGGTGGTTATCGGTCACTATAACGACGGTTGGTTACGGTGATTATTCGCCATTAACAACCTATGGGCGGGTCTGTGCCGGGGTCATCATGTTCATTGGCATCGGTACAGCAGGCCTGGTGATCGGCAAGGCGGCTGAGTCGGTTATTGATTTTGTGAACAAAAACAGGAAAGGTTTGAGGAAGATGAGTCATGCAAAACATACCGCCATCATGGGCTACCGACAGGGACGCACTGAAAAAGTCATTGCGGAACTGCTGAGTAATAATCCTGCAGAAAAGCAGGTTCTTTGCTCTTTTGGTCAAAAAGAAAACCCAATTCGGTTTGATATTCCCCCGGGTAATGTTGCGGTTGATTCGCTAATGGTATTTGACGGTCAAGAGAAGCTCAGGGTTGAGCGTCACGTGGCTATCCTTAACCGCGAGCACTGTGGCGCCATACTTTTTCTTCATCCGTGTAA
>DKOI01000011.1 GCA_002469885.1 Legionellales bacterium UBA7366
GCTACATGCAATTCACCGGGGGGAGAAGATGCCAAAAAAAAATCCTTTAACAAAGCCACTCTTATCAGGCCAAGATTCTGACCGTACGCTCGACAGAAAAGTCGACACGTCTGTTGGTGAAAAAAAATCGGCAAGGAAATTTATTCCGCATGTTGCTTTTAACTTTTCGGAAGAAAAACCACGAACCTTATCTGCAGAATCAATCTCGGATCTAAATAAAAACGCTAGAACTAGAACAAGCTTCATGGGTATAAACACACCACAACAACTTCAACAAGACCAAACAATAACCGCCCTTGTCAGTGCCAAAGTTGATGAAACTTTCCCTGCAGAAAGTAAAACCAAAAAAGAGCAACTTATAAATACCTCCCTAGACTTACTCGATGACAACTCAATTGATTGTGCGCAAACAGTTGAACAGAACAAACTAATTCAAAAGGATGCCGGCTATGTCATCGATACACTTACAGGTGGGGACCCCACAAAAATGGACACCGCTCAATCACTTCAAACAATCAAGGGTCGGCCCCCACATGTTGTGAGAAAAAACGGAAGCACCGTTGAGCTTATTATGGATGAACGTTACAAGCTGGCAACGCCTGATCAAACGAAATCAAAACCAGACGATCAACCTGACGTCTCAGCGCGCATTATCGTTCGCGCACAGTTCGATGAAAAAGGGAATCGAAAAGAAAACCTTGTTACTAGAGAGTATACCGCACACACACCCGCAGGCCTAGAGCGTTTAAGAGCATTAGATATTGAACTTGCGCCAGATTTATACAGAGCAAGTTTACGCAAAGCCCAGGATAAACTAGTGGATTCTACCTCTGAAGACGAAAACAGCATGTCGGCTGCAATATTTTCAGACACTCTAGACACTCAAGCTCGACTGATCGCAAAATATTATACAAACATCATTCAAAGCCTAGTTGAATTGGAAAAACTCACACGGGAAATAGATCACAGCGAACCCATGAAGTACTACCAGGATAAACTTGCGAAAATTATAAAAAACTCAAATCAACATGGTTTACGTTATGAATTTTATAATGACGAAAAACTTGACGTATCTCAACGAGACCAAATACGTAATGCCCTAGGAAAATCCGGTCTTTCACCAAAAGCATACCTTCAAATACCAAACGCCGATGGAGTTGGTTTATATTACAATGAGCTAGGAAAACGAATTGATAGCAACAACGCACTCATCAGTGACACAAACGCGTTTTTATCTTCTCTAAACAAGGCGGAGCTCGAAGATGATGCTAAAAAAGTGGTTGACCACTTTGATTTGAACTTTTCTAACTCAAGTGATGAATTTGATAAAAAAACGTTCATGGACAACCTTCCTAAGAATTCTAAGAAAAAAAATACAGACAGTAAGGAATACAAATCTTTAAAAGATCTCGTTAAATCTAGTGCTAATAGTAGCCAATCTGAATCAAAGAAAATGGTTGGTCAAGTTAGAGATAATGACGGGTTTGATTACCTACACAGCACATTAACTGGAATGGATAAAACCGGGGGTCTAGATGATGCCCATAAAACTCTACTCCAATACATGAATCTTATGAAAGCAGGCGCCGACTTAAATGTCGCCCTTACGCAAGCAAAGCATTATACAAGACAAGCCAATGATGCACGAGATAAAATCATAGTTACACCGCAGTTTTCACATTTAGGTTTGGATGATTTCATAGAATTTGAAAACCACTACAACAAAGTACGCACCAATTTTGATCTATACCCAGAGCTTGGTGTGTTACGTGATATGTTGCACGAATACTGCGTAGAATTTCTAACCTGGAACAGTGAAACGCGCCTAGAAAAAATCACAAAGCTGCACAAACACATTTTAGAAAATAATTCAGCGCAGCATTTTTACAGCCATCCTGCACAGAAAATGATGATCGGACTTTCTAGAAAGGTGCAAGACGAGCTAGACTTTGTTAGCGCAGTATTACCCACACTGCCTGGCCAACGAGAAGAACATCGAAAACACGTACCAAAACCTGACGTCACTCTCATGACACGGATGGTAAGTTATATGCAAACACGCCCTATTAGCTCATCGCTCCTCATTGGCATTATTATGGTTACCAGTATTGCTGCCATTATCTTGTTTGCATGGCCCGCTATTGCAGCCGCCGTAGGCGCCTCTGTACCCGCGTTTCTTACAACCGCCCTAAGTAGCACTTTTCAAGGCATCTCCATTGTGGCAGCAGGTTATATTGCAGCCGGCGCTTCATTTATGCTATCAGGTATTGTGAGTTATTTTTCAACTAAAAAAACACCTACTGTAGAAGTGAGATTTGACTCTGAAAAAGATAAAGCAACGTCCAATGTAGGAATCGCGCATGCGAATTGGGGAAGCGAAACTTACATGCCAAAACACGCCAAGGCACAGATTTTTATTAATGCTTTCTTGCAGGGGAAAATTAAGCCAAATAACCCTGAGTCCAAAATACTTAATGACATATTTGTGGATAGACACTCTAAAGATAGCATCGAAATACGCGAATTCATTGCTACCAACAATGATTTATTTGAACAAGTGAAGCAATACACCGCAATTGCTGCTTTGAGAGAAAGCCTCACTGGAAACACAGAAAAGAATACAGCGCCAGCTACAATACCAAGTGATAAAGCTTCAGCAAAAGCGTTAAGCAAAGTTGGACTTCTTGGTGACCGAGGTGCTCGCGCTGCTGCAAGCCGGGAAGACCAACCCTCGCCTGTCGACCCAGATGAACAAAGGACAGAAGAAACAACACCAAGACCCGGTGGACGAACTGAAGGCGATTAGTAACAATTTAAATCATCGCCTAAACGGACGGCTGCTACTCACAGCTTGCATCCGCACTTGCTCAATGGTTTCTTTTGCCACATAGGTTTCGGCATGTTTTTTAAATTTTTGGTATTCGCTTTCAACAACCGACATACCGTGTAAATCATCGTCTGCCATGCATAGCAAACAATCTTTAAAGGCACCTTTATCCGAAAAAGCTAACCGCTTTTTAAAATCAGATGGGTCTTTATCGTAAAGCAAAGATGCTTTCTTAAATACATACACTGCATCCAACATGTAGTCATCTCGCTTATAATCTTCCGCTGTTGCAAGCGGTAAATTCTGAGAGCTGTTATGCAGTGCAACGCTCGCTCCAGGAGCCTGCGATCGGGTAAGCTCCATATGAGAAACAATTCCTTGAGAAGATAGCATATAATAATAGCCAGCCACCTCATTGTTAAACATCGCAAACGCAAAAAAACTGCCCGAAAATGGATAACGGATAACCATTGTTTTTGCATAGATCATTAATTCTTGAATTTTAGCGTCGGGTACAATTTTCTTTTGCCCAGCCAACGCCCCAAGCTCCCCTACTTTTGCAACTAAGTAGCACACCATTGCATTAAAGCTCCACGGCTCAGCCAGCTTGACATATTGATCCAATAAATATAAATGTTTCACATAGACTTCACGTACGTTTTTGTAAAATTCATCGGTAACCTCTTCGGTATTTTTTGCTTTAATACTTGTGATGAATCGTGCCGTGGTTAAACTGCGTAACAGATCAATTTTCTCAATCGATTTTTTGGCATCAGGCTGATTTAACACCATTCTTAGCTGCGTGGTAATCCCCATAGACAAACCCGCAAGCACACTGAGGCGCTGGCCCAGCAATTGCTTAAAGGGATGTAACCCGGGCCACGCAGCGGCTGGACTATTCTCGTAACAAGCCTTCAATCCATTTTCTTGCATCAACACCATAAACCAAAAACGCAACAGCGCAGGGCTGGTCATCAATCTCATTAATGCACCCGCTTTAGGCGTGTTGCGGTGATCAAAATAGTAATCGACTATCTCGGTAAATCGATCAGCTTTAACTAGTGAAATCACCGACAGATAGGATCGACCTTTTTTGGAGGCTTTTAAACGGTTAATTTTTTTTTGAGTTGATGTTAACTGGGGCTTAGCAATTTTTTTTTCATCCGTAATTGCAAGCTGTGGTTTTCGCTTATCGAGAATGGGGGTTAACTCGATCTCACCAGCGTTTATTTTATTTTTTGGCCAAAACATCTCACACATTCCATGTTGTGTTTACTTTATCAAAATTATACCAAAAAATATTTTTTATTTCAATGCGCGTACTTACATGATAACATCTCATTAATAATATTGAGCGCCATGATAAGTCGCAAAATCTGATAATAACAACGAGAGAAAGTTATGATAAATGAAAACACAAGAGAAAAACTTGCCATTTTTGCATTACAAGCGGGCTACGGCAGAAACAAAATACGCCCACCGTTAAGAGGCTATCATGACGCAGGTTTTATGACGCAATTTTGGAATACTAACCACGTCATTATTAAGCCCCTTACTCGCTTACTCACCATCGGATCAATCATTTTTTTACCGCAACGTTTACCCGCTTCTCTTATCCCATTTTCAGTTGAATTTGCAAGCGAAAACACACTCAGTCTTTACCCGCTTTTAAAAATGGCTCCCTTAAAAGAAGTTAACGCCGTTCTCTGTGCCGCACTTTTCAATGCTTATGCATTCCATATGATTTCACAACTTAGCTGGAAGTTATTAATTAGCGCGCCTTGGCACAAAGTCACCGGCGACATTATGGATATACGGCACGATATCACTGCAAATGAACATCCCGACGACGATCAAGAATACAAGCTAAAGGACCTTAGGCAGGTCGGGTCTAGAATCCTAACTCAACACGCAGGCAATAATTTCACCGCGCGCTACTATGCCTTAAACTATATTTTGCCTTTAGTTGCCTTAGCCCCTGCAGTGCTCGCTGAAAGTCTCGCTGCGAATTGGATGCTAAGTGTCGTCAAAGAAAAAGACGGTGCGTTTGCGCTAGGCGTTCCAGATATCGCCTACTATGTAGGCGTAGCTGCCTGCGTCAGCATTCTGCCAATGGCCATGAATCTACTCACTAAAAACAGACTGGCTAAGCGCTGGGCTAACACTCAACTTGACGAAATTAATACCCCCGCAAATACTCAAGGCGATGACCTTGAAGAGGGGTTAATCAAATCCCCTGTATCTGACGAATTTGACAGCTACCCGGATTACTATACCCATGCGTTAAAGCAAGAGGCCGTTAAAGGTAGTTTCGGTAATTATGGATATGAGCCTAAACGGCAGGCAAATGAACGCACAAGAGAAGATAAAAAAGAATCCGTTGACATAACACTCCCGGCAGACCCTTTCGTGTCACGCAAAAATGAACTGATTACAAAGCTCAGCAAAGTGGCTAATAAACTAGCGACGCAATCAACCCGGGCCAAGAGAAACGCAATAGAACCAGATAACACATTAGCCAACTGGCACTCTACCTTAACAGAGGTACACCCTCTTTTATTAGAAATACATACGTTTTTAGAAACCAACAAAGCGAAGGATCTAAGGCCTTTAGAAGATCGGTACATCTCTAGCAATAATCACTATGCTCAACTAAACCAGAGAGTTCAAACCGAGGACGCAAGCAGAGCTACTGCAGGAAAACCATCAATCTCCACCTTACCAAAGCCTTCAAAATTTGAAAGTGCATTTACTAAGCAGCCAGCCGCACCTACAGGCAGAGAAGAGAAGCGTCGAAAAGTATTTACAGCCCCGCCTCCTAGACTTAGTCAAGTGCAACGTACAGCCACCGTGACCGTTCACACTGGCGGTGTCGGGCAAACATGGAACTCTCACGAACAACACGTTGCACCAATCACTGGAAATGGCGCCACAACGTTTACTCAACCGCCAGAGCGCAAACCACCACCCAGAACACCTACTTCGACACAAGCAGCGCCTGTTCGCCGAGCGCCGCCACCTAGAACACCTGACACCTTGCAAGCAGGGAAAGTTGGCCGACCACCCGTACCAAGAAGCAATCGCAGACCTGTGCCGCCACCGCCACGTCAGCCAAAGGGTGATTCTGCATTAGTTCCGACAGCGCCGCCATTGAGCACGTCGTACAGACCTGGAACATAAACTGCCGACTTATCAACAGGCAGAGGCCAGGTACGGCCTATGGGCAAGTACATTTATCCACAGGGATGGCCAGCCTGTGGATAAATCCGCCTGGCCCCCGCCTGTGAATAAACCACATCTTGTGCTTTGAGGTTAGAACCAACCCAAGATGTAGTTAATGCATTGAAATATCTAAAATAAATTGCCATAGAGCCCATTTATGGTTATAGTTAATTATGCAGCCGAGATTGACAAGGAGGTCAAAATGGAAGCAAGAAAACTAGTCTACAGATGCCTCATCACACTACCCTGCCTAATACTGAGTCATAACTCACTTGCGGCAAGCCAAGGCGCTTTCGTTGGTGGCGGCATAGGCTACGGCGCAATCGATACACCAAACCAAATTGTCTTTTTGACGGGCACACCAACAGGTACAACACCAGTCTTCGTGAACAAAGATAAACACGACATTGGTGGATTTGCAGCCTCGGCTTATTTTGGTTACAACTTCAATAGAAACCTCGGGTTAGAAGCAAGCTACAACCACTTTGCAGACTCTGATTATGCATCGCAACAAACAGACACCGGTGAGAGCGATACAACCGTTGTCAGCTCTAATATTGAATTTAAAGCCAAAACCTATAATGTTGTCGCAAAAGGCTACTTACCGTTTGATAACGGTTTCGAGTTATTTGCTCGAGGCGGTGCTTCATACGTTATTCAAAAAGTAACGTACAGCACAACAGCTGCCGCAGGTGCTAGCTTCTTTATCCCCGTTGATAACGATGCATTAGCAACCCCCAAACTTGGTGCGACAACGACAAAACGCATTCGCCCTACCGCGGGTATTGGCGCTGGATTCAATTTCAATCCAAACATGGGTGTTAGCTTTTCTTGGAATCATGTCTTTGGAAACGGAAACCTAAAATCTGATACTGACGCAATAGCGGATCTCGACATGATCACTTTCGACTTCACATACACATTTGCATAGAATTGCACGAACGAGGATTGGATTAGGTCTCAGAAGAAACCCACAAAGAGCCTAATCCTCCCCTAATAACCGTTAAAGCAACCCAAAAACCTCGCTAATGACAAACTTTCAACCATACTGTATAATCCTCGAAAATCATAACTAACTGATAACCCTATGTCTAAAATCAAAGTCATCATCGGAATGTCTGGCGGCGTTGATTCGTCTGTCTCAGCATTACTGCTAAAAGAGCAAGGCTACGATGTGCACGGCGTATTCATGAAGAACTGGCAAGACGACGATGAGCACTGCACCGCAGAAATCGATGCTAGCGATGCAAAAGCTGTTTGCGCCACTCTCGGCATCCCTTTATCCATTATCAACTTCAGCAAAGACTACTGGGACCATGTGTTCCAATACTTTCTTGATGAACACCAAGCAGGCCGAACACCTAATCCTGACATCCTTTGCAATAAGGAAATTAAATTCAAAGCTTTCTTAGATTACGCGTTAGAACAAGGCGCAGACTTTATCGCGACTGGGCACTACGTTCAAAAAAATGAAACCGAGAATAATTTTCAACTGATAAAAGGCGTCGACCAAAATAAAGATCAAAGTTATTTTCTCTACACATTAGGTCAACGCGCCTTATCCAACAGCTTATTCCCAATTGGGCATTTAGAAAAAAGCAAGGTACGAGAACTCGCAGAAAACGCTGGATTTGTTAACGCTAAGAAAAAAGACAGCACCGGAATTTGCTTTATCGGTGAGAGAAAATTTAAAAACTTTTTACAAGAATTTTTACCGGCAAAACCTGGCGCCATTGAAACTGACACGGGTAACCTTGTCGGAAAACACGATGGACTCATGTACTACACACTGGGCCAACGAAAAGGCATCAACATTGGTGGATTAAAAGATTACCCTGACGCACCCTGGTACGTACTGGAGAAAGACTTAGCGCGAAACGTGCTTGTGGTTGGGCAAAACGGCGACCATCCAACCTTACTCAAAACAACACTGACAGCCAAGCAACTTCACTGGGTTAAAGAACCGGCTGCTGAGCAATGTTGCGCTAAAATTCGCTATCGACAAGCTGACCAAGTCTGCGCGCTTCACTACGTCGATTCAGACACAGTGTCTGTCTCATTTGAAGAACCACAACGAGCAATAACACCCGGTCAATCCATCGTCTTTTATGACGGTGATGTTTGCCTAGGTGGCGGCATCATTTCGGCGTAAAAGCTCCTGGCGCTGAGCATAAGTTAGCGGTATCATAGCTCTTTTGAACAGCCTGGAACCAATCGATCATGAATTTAACAGAGTTAACTGCCATTTCCCCTCTAGACGGCCGATACTGCGCCAAAACACGCTCTTTAGCTAACATCTTTAGTGAATACGGCTTAATCAAAGAGCGCGTTGTGGTTGAAGTACGCTGGTTGCAAGCACTGGCAAATAACACTGAAATTCCTGAGATCGGGCCCTTTAGTGACGATACCACTAAATTTCTTGATAGCATAATCGACAACTTTTCTCATGAGGACGCAGCTCGCATCAAGGCAATAGAACAAACAACCAATCACGACGTTAAAGCCGTTGAATATTTTTTAAATGAAAAGCTCACTTCAAAACAAGACCTGTGCAAAATCACAAACTTCACCCATTTTGCCTGCACCTCTGAAGACATCAACAACCTCGCTTATGCACTCATGCTAAAAAACGGACTCGATGCCGTTATTGTTCCGGAAATCGATACGATCATTACAACGCTTCGCGATCTAGCACACAAACATGCGAAGCAACCTATGCTAGCAAAAACACACGGTCAACCTGCAACGCCCACCACGATGGGTAAAGAAATTGCTAATGTTTGCGCGCGCCTAATGCGACAGATAGATCAACTTGTAAAAACAGACATCTTAGGAAAAATAAACGGTGCAACCGGTAATTACAACCCGCACGTTTGCGCTTATCCAAACGTTGACTGGCCTGCATTTTCGAAACAATATGTCACAGATCTCGGGTTAACTTTTAACGCGTATACAACACAAATCGAACCACACGATTACATGTCAGAATTTTTCCACAACATGTCTCGCATCAACACAATCTTAATTGACTTTTCGCGCGATGTTTGGGGTTATATTTCCATGGATTATTTCGGCCAAGCACTGCTTGAAAACGAAGTAGGCTCCTCAACCATGCCACACAAAATCAATCCAATTGATTTTGAAAATGCCGAAGGGAACTTAGGCATTGCAAACGCACTCTTCTCACACTTTGCTGACAAACTGCCTATCTCCCGTTTTCAGCGCGATTTGAGTGACTCTACCGTGTTGCGCAATGTGGGCACCGCATTTGGATACTCACAAACAGCATACCTTGCACTAGAAAAAGGATTGTCTAAACTCACATTAAATGCTGAGAAAATCACAGCAGACCTAAATGCGCAATGGGCAATTTTGGCCGAAGCACTTCAAACCATCATGCGCAAGCACGGTTTGAAAAACCCGTATGAAAAGCTCAAAGGATTAACGCGCGGTAAAACGGTTGACGAAGCTAGCATACAAGCCTTTATTGACACCCTGGACATTCCAGAAGAGGCCAAAACACAATTAAAAGCGCTCACACCCAGCACATACACAGGAATAGCTGAACAATTGGCGGCCAACATTTAAGGTTGACCTCGGCGTCGGCAAAGTTAATAATTGATATATAATGTGTCAAGGATGATGATTATGAACAATTCATTAAATATCAGCTTCTTAGCTTTGCCATTACTGGGTTTTTTCTTTTTAGCGCTCGGACTAACCTTTACCTACTCCAGAAATCACAACGAAAAACCGCTTCGCAATTTATGGATACAGCTATCAATTGCATTATTTGCATTACTCGCATCCTATTTTGCCCTTCTTTATTATGCACACACAAACCCAATGGCTCACGAAACCATAAGCCAAGCACTACTCTATTTCTCACTTGGCGTCTTTTTGATTTTTACTGTTTATTCTATTTTTAAATTTCGAGAAACCCTAAAAGCAAAAAGAGCTGACGCAGAACCTACGCCTGCGATAACTTATGATTACCTGACACAATTGAAAAACTGTGCAGCACTTACCGACGATCTTAATCAAACCATCGAAAAGACGAAACGTGGGCCAACGGTTTCCTCAATTCTCTTTATTGACATCGACAACTTCAAACAATTCAATACAGATTATGGTCGCGCCTGCGGTGATTACCTTTTAACGAAAATTGCTGAAGTCTTTAAAAAGCGGACACGTAAAAGCGATATCATAGCACGCTATTCTGGCGACGAATTCGTCATCATTCTCTACAACGCCGATATGGAGCAGGCTATTCATTTAGCACAAATGCTCATTATGAAACTTGCAAACACCGAGTTGATCTATAAAAACAATAGCTTCACTATTAGCTGCTCAATTGGGGTCGCGCCAATCACCCCAGACTCACTTGATGCACAATCAGTCATTGCCTCTGCACAAGAAGCACTGGAGACTGGGCGCTCAGAAGGGAATGCAAAAGTCCGCGTTTCCAACTCATCTTAACAACCAGTAGCCTTCACTAAAAATTGCATTTTATCCTAAAAGGTAGAACACCCTATTACAGAAAATTAATAGCTGAAAGCTGCCAAACAACCTCGACTATTATAGCAACATCAAAAGAGGGTTATTTATCATTAGATGCAGAGCGATTAGTAGGAAACTGGACGACCTTGTCGGGTTTATTAAAAAAACCGACTTCGATAACCGTTTTGCCTTGGAGGATTAAATAAGACTTTTGCCTGACGTGAGTGCCGTCGTTATATTCAAACTCATAACGACGCGTAAACCCTAAGCCACGAACAAACGATCTGATGCCGATGCCTTTGATCATGACTGTTTCATCGAGCAATTGAATATTCATTCTATTGCACGCATTTTTTGCCGACTCTACGGCTTTGTCACCTGCTTTCATGCTGTCAAGCCAAAACCAGATGATGAGTAAAATCCCTATTAACATTAGCAATGTTCCTGAATATTCCATTATTCTACCGTCAATACACTATACACATTTGAAAGAGGCTCAACAATTGAAGCGCCGTTTAAAAATGTTAAGTTGAGCAAAAAACACGTTTCAATCAATTCACCACCGGCATCCTTCACCAGTTTAATCGCAGCTTTCGCAGTGCCGCCTGTTGCCAACACATCGTCAATCAATAAAACGCGTGCGCCTTCTATCGAATCAAAAGCATCGCTATGCATTTCAATACTATCATCACCGTATTCGAGCGAATAATTTTCTGAAATAACGTGGCGAGGTAATTTTCCTTTTTTGCGAATTGGAACAAAGCCGACGCCAAGTAACGCAGCAAGCGCTGCACCAAAAATAAATCCGCGGCTCTCAATGCCAACGATGAAATCAATGTTTGAATCACTGTAACGAGAGACTAGATGATTGTTTAGAATTTTAAAAACAGACGCATTTCCTATGAGGGGCGTTATGTCTTTATAGACAACACCGGGTTTTGGAAAATCGATGATATCTCGTATGCACGAGAACAATTCGCCTTGCTGTTCTGGGGATATTTTATCCACTTTAGTCACCACCCTGTAAAGGTCGATAAGATACCACTTTTGCAATCGAGATTCCATCTAAGTATACTGCAACCGACTTAAAGGGGAGCCCACTTTGGCTGAGAGGTTCTAACAAAGAACGACCCACAACCTGATCCGGATAATGCCGGCGTAGGAACACACATGAGCACAACAATACGCATCAAAAATGCGTGCCTGCACTATGGCGGACACAAAATTTTCAACAACTTAGACTGCGAAATCCCCGGCGGACATACCACCTGCCTTCTGGGGCCAAGCGGTGTTGGCAAAACATCACTCTTGAGACACATAGCAGGACTCCTCACCCCAAGCGAATCCACAATCGTTACTGGCTCATTTTATTCAAATACCAAAACACCTTTAAAAGATCAAATTTCATACATGGCGCAAAATGATTCTAGCATGCCCTGGCTAACCGCTTTAGAAAACGTCATGCTAGGCGCCAAACTTAGACGCGAAAGCCAAGCTGAGGACACTCAAAAGGCATTAGCACTGCTCAAGCGCGTAGGACTAGGCAGTGCTGCAAACAAATACCCGCAAGCGCTTTCAGGGGGTATGCGAAGTCGATTAGGATTAGCAAGAACGCTCTTTGAAAATAAACCCATTGTTTTGCTAGACGAACCTTTCGCCTCAGTGGACGCTATTACTAAAATTGAGCTCCAAACATTATTAAGCGATACGCTGAAAGGAAAAACCGTCTTGCTCGTCACTCACGATCCACTAGAGGCGATTCGCATGGGCGATTATGTTTACGTGATGTCAGGCAATCCTGCGACGTGCGAGGAAGCCATACAATTAACCGAACCGCCTCCGAGAAACCCTAGCGATGAAAAATTATTGAAGCTCCATGCCGTTCTTATTGAAAAATTAACGCGCGCAAAAAAAATGGGTGCGGCATGATTAAACGAATAGTCGCACTCATTATTATGTTTTGTTTTATGTGGCAGTGTATAGTCTACGGTTTCAAGCTACCCGCTTTTATTTTACCAACACCCTTAGACGTTTTATACGCATTATGGCAATACAAATTATTACTGGCACAAGAAAGCATTCCGACCATCATCGAAACACTCCTTGGCTTTGGTATTGGGATTTTACTTGGCTGCACTACAGCCATTACGCTCACATATTTCAAGAACGCACGAAAATGGTTTTTACCCATACTGATTGCTAGCCAAGCGATTCCCACATTTGCAATCGCGCCCTTGCTTGTTATTTGGTTTGGGTATGGCGTCACCTCAAAAATTGTTGTTACAGTGATTATGTTATTTTTCCCAATCACAAGTAACTTTTATGACGGACTGCAAAAAACCCCACAGGCCTATCTGGATCTAGCAAAAACGATGAACACAAGCGCCTGGAATGTGTTAATAAAGATTAAAATTCCTTCTGCACTCCCCAACCTAGGCGCAGGCATGCGCATTGCTGCAACGATCGCGCCCATCGGTGCGATTGTAGGTGAGTGGGTGGGCGCGAGCAAAGGCTTGGGATTTTTAATGCTTAATGCAAACGCTCGAATGCAAATTGATATTATGTTTGCTGCCTTGATTCTTATTATCATTTTATCCCTATCGCTATATTACATTGTTGATACAACGGTTAAAAAAACAATTTTCTGGAGAACCGCATGAAAAAATTCATTCTAATTGTTACGCTATTGTTATCCAATATCGCATTTGCTAAAGCTGAGGAGCTGACCGTCATTCTAGACTGGTTCGCTAACCCCAATCATGCACCACTCTTTGTCGCTAAAACCCAAGGATATTTTCTCGATGAAAATCTTAACGTCGACATAATCGGGCCCGCTAATCCTGATGATCCACCCAAACTGGTTGCGGCCGGCAAAGGGGATATCGCGATTACCTACCAGCCTCAATTTATGATTCAAATATCACAAGGCTTACCCCTCCTGCGCATTGGCACATTAATTGCAACACCGCTAAACACACTGACCGTTTTAGAAAGCAGTAACATTAAAACCTTAGCGGATCTCAAGGGGAAACGAATCGCATCAAGCAATAGCGGTATTGGTGAGCTGACATTGCGAACACTCTTAAAAAAAGCAGTACTCACCATTGATGACGTTGAGAGAATCAATGTGCACTATGATTTAACCAAAGCCTTGCTCACCGGAAAAGTTGATGCTGCCACCGGCCTTGAGCGCAACATTGAACTCATTCAAATGAAAAACCTAGACAAGCCAGGTCGCGCGTTTTACGTGGAAGAAAATGGCATGCCAACCTATGACGAAATGATCTTTGTTGTTAATAACAAGAAACGTGATGACCCACGATTCCCACGCTTTATGCGAGCGGTTGGAAAAGGGACGCAATACTTGATTAACCACCCCGAAGAAACTTGGCTCGCATTTGCTATAGAACATCCCGAGCTTGATAACGAATTCAATCACGAAGCCTGGATGGCAACGTTGCCACGCTTTGCTTTACGGCCTAGCGCTTTAGATACAAACCGATGGAACCGCTTTAGTGCGTTTTTGCTAAATGAACATGTCATTAAGGAGCTCCCACCGCTGAATGACTACGCCGCTGAATTGAATACCCGCTAAGATTCGATTATACTGTGCTGACCAAGTAAGGATACTTCAAAATGCGAAAACTGCTGTTAATCACATTATTTCTTCCACTATTTGCACTCGCGAATAAGCCAATCTATCCACCAGCACTGCAAGAAGGCGACACAGTTGCCTTAATATCTTCAGCCTCTCACGCACACAACAACGCTGACATCACCAAAGCCAAACAAAGACTAGAAGCATTAGGCCTTCACGTGATCGACGGGAAATCTATTCGACTCAAAGACGCCTATTTTGCAGGGCCCGATAGCATGCGCGCAGAGGACATCAATAACATGTTCGCAAACCCCATTATCAAAGCGATCTTTGAAGTCCGTGGCGGCTGGGGTAGCGCAAGACTGCTTGAAGATATCGACTTTAACATTATCAAAGCCAACCCTAAAATCTTTATGGGTTTTAGCGACATCACCACCCTACTACTCGCAATCAACAAAAAAACTGGGCTCGTCACCTTTCACGGCCCCATGGCCGCTTCGTATGATTGGACGAAATATACCGTTCGCCAAATCAAAGATATCCTCTTTAAAAAATTGGCTGTCACGCTCCAAAACCCTAAGAACAAAGAAACGCGCACCATTACGCCCGGCACAACTCAAGGTGAAATCATTGGTGGAAATCTATCCGTCATTCTCTCAATGGTGGGCACCCCTTACCTTCCAAGCTTTAAAGGAAAGGTCCTCTTTGTCGAAGACGTCGGCGAAGAGATGTATAAAGTGGACCGCATGTTTAATCAGCTGAAACAAATGGGAGCCTTATCAGAACTCAAAGGCTTCATTTTTGGCACCTGCGCACACTGCACTAAAAAAGTATCGGGCTCATTCAGTCTCACTGAGCTGCTTGATCATTATATAGCCCCACTCAACATTCCTAGCTTTTCAGGGGCCATGATTGGACACCAATCAGACATGCTTGTGATCCCAGAAGGTGCAACCGTCAAGCTAGACGCTAATGCTGGCACAATCCAATTGCAGCGCCCGGCTGTGAGTGATAACGTACTCATAGTCTAAATCACCAGGATCACAAACATGAGCCAAACACTGCTCTTATTCGTAGCAATTATCATCACCCTACCCTTAGGCGCTGCCTTATCTGCTTTGTGGTACAAGCGAAATAAAGATGACAAAAACGTCAACCAAGAAATACTAGAAAAACTGTCTGACAACCAAATCAACTCGATGCAAAACCTGCATAACTTTAAAGATCAATTACAACAGTCACTCACCGAGTCTCGAGCTAACTTTGATAAACATCAAATGCACACAATGAAGATGCTGCAAGATAGCCTTCAATCAGGCATGACGCAAACACGTGCACAAGTGAACGAAGCATTGAGCGCTAATACGAAAAATCTGACAGAACGCGTAACCGAACTCACCAAGGTAACTGACGAACGA
>DKOI01000091.1:0-3042 GCA_002469885.1 Legionellales bacterium UBA7366
AAACATTTCAACAAAGTCAGAACCCGAGATTGTAAAGAAAGGCACTTTCGCCTCACCGGCTACCGCTCTTGCAAGCAAAGTCTTACCTGTACCTGGCTGCCCAACCAACAAAACACCGCTTGGAATTCTGCCACCTAACTTTTGAAACTTGGTAGGATCTTTCAAGAAGTCGACCAACTCTTTCACTTCTTCTTTGGCTTCTTCACAACCGGCAACATCAGCAAACGTTACCTTGATCTGATCTTCACCTAATAAACGCGCACGGGACCGGCCAAACGACATGGCGCCGCCTTTACCGCCACCTGTTTGCTGACGCATAAAGAACAACCATAAGCCAATAAGAATAATGAAGGGAAACCATGAAATTAAAATTTGTAATAGCAAGCTGCGCTGCTCTGGCGCTTTACCCGTGATTTGAACATCATTTTTCATTAAGTGATTAATGAGGAAAGGATCTTGCATTGGCATGTAAGTATCGAAGCTACGCTTGTCTTGCAGAACACCTGTGATCTCTTGTTCTGCGATAGTCACAGAGGTCACACTGCCTTGATCGATGTCGTTTAGAAATTGAGAGTAGCTAAGCTTTAATTCATCAGCCTGTCTTGGTCCAAAATTATTGAACACTGATATTAAAATTACAGCAATGACTAACCATAATAATAATGTTTTGACCATATCACTCAAGTCACTATCCCCTCAAATTTACCTTCTCTAACATAGGGCAATAAAAAAACAAACGCCCTTAAATAGCTTAACCTATAGATTAATGAGATACAATGAATTATCGCTTCTCAATCCCTACAGCATACACCTCACTAGACCGACTACGTGATGCATCCGGCTTAAAAATAACCACCTTTTTAAAGGCTTTTCGCATGGCCACAATATAGGGATCAAACCCAACACCGTGAAATAATTTCGTGATATAACAACCCTTGTTACCCAAGTGATTTAAGGCGAAATCTAAGGCTAACTCAGCAAGATACATTCGCTTAGGTTGATCCACAGCCTTCATGCCGCTCATGTTAGGCGCCATGTCTGACATCACCACGTCAATCTTCTTACCATCAACCTTGGCTTCCAAAGCAGCAAACACATCGTCGTCTTGAAAATCACCCTGTATGAACTCCACATCAGTCAAGGGATCGATGTCCAGCAGATCTAAGGCAATCACTTTCCCTTTAGGCTTCACCCATTGAATGGCGATTTGCGACCAACCACCCGGCGCCGCGCCCAAGTCCACGACGATCTGCCCAGGCTTGAAGACACCGTACTTATCTTGAATTTCGATTAATTTATAGACAGCTCGAGAACGGTATCCCGCCTTCTGCGCCATTTTGACGTATTTATCATCGAAATGTTCTTGCAACCAACGGCCACTACTCTTAGACTTAGCCATATTTAAAACACCCAGGGTTAATCATGTCTCTTACAAAATCAGTTATCAAGCGCTTAAGCCAAACGGCTCATAGCCTCAAACCAATCATCATTATCGGCCAAAAAGGCCTAACGCAAGAAGTGCAAGATGAAACAGACAATGCATTAAGTCATCATGAGCTCATCAAAATTCGCATCAATGCGGCTGATAAATCAGCTCGCAAAGACATCACCGATACGATTTGCACTAACTTGAACTGTACACTCATTCAATCAATCGGCCATGTTATTGTTGTGTACCGCGAAAAGGTTGGCGATTAAATATAATCGACAACCTCAATTTCATACTCTACAAGACCTGCTGGTGTATTCACACTGACAATGTCACCTACTTCTTTTCCGATAAGGGAGCGTGCAATTGGTGAGTTCACTGAGATTTTACCAGCACTCACATCTGACTCGTCATCACCAACAATCTGATATTTGACAGTTTTGTCGGTATCAATATCAACGATTGTGACAGTTACACCAAAAATAACTTTTCCTTTATTGGGGATTGTAGTCACATCAATCACCTGAAGATTGGAAAGCTTACCTTCAATTTCTTGAATGCGTCCTTCAATAAAACCCTGCTGCTCACGAGCCGCGTGGTATTCCGCATTTTCCTTTAAATCTCCATGCTCTCTGGCAACGGCGATATCCTTAATAATGCTCGGGCGCTCCACTCTTTTCAGGTGCTCAAGCTCATCACGCAACTTTTTTTCGCCAGCCACAGTCATAGGTACCTTATTCATTGCACACTCCCTCTCTTATGATTTTAATGTCTCAAAAAAACGTTGGACACCCTTCAACCAAACCGCACTTTTAGGCGAATGTTTTTTAGGGCTCTCATCAATAGACGCCTGGAATTTCTTCAATAATTCTTTCTGCTCCTTTGTCAGCTTTACAGGTGTTTCAACGACTACTCGGCAAACCAAGTCGCCAACAGCACTGCTGCGCGCAGTTTTCACGCCCTTACCACGCAAACGGAACATTTTAGCGCTCTGTGTTTCATTAGGTATTTTCAATTTAGCTACGCCATCGAGCGTAGGCACTTCAATCTCACCACCTGTCACAAGCGTTGCATAGGCAATCGGCACTTCGCAATACAAGTTTGAACCATCACGCTTAAAGATCGGATGTTCGTCTACGTGAATTTGGATGTAAAGATCACCGTCGGGTCCGCCTTGCGCACCGGCTTCACCTTCAGCTGACAAACGCATTTGATCACCCGTATCAACACCCGGCGGAATTTTAACGGATAATGTTTTTTCGCGCCTAGAACGACCTTCGCCGCGACACGACTTACAAGGATCTTTAACGGCGCTCCCCGCTCCACGACAGGTAGGACAGGTTTGCTGAACTGAGAACATACCTTGCTGCATAGTAATGCGGCCTGCGCCATGACAGTCGCCACATTTTTCAACACTTTTGCCGCCTTTGCCATTACAATCGGAACACTTCGCAAGCGTTGCAATTGTAATTTCACGACTCAAGCCACGAACCGCCTCTTCTAAACTCAAGGAAATGGTGTATTGCAAATCAGCGCCAGGCTGACCGCGTCTTGCGCCACCACCACCTTGGGCTCCGCCAAAGATATCACCGAAAATATCGCCAAACATATCG
>DKOI01000091.1:3077-3435 GCA_002469885.1 Legionellales bacterium UBA7366
ATCAAAACCGCCAGCGCCGCCGCCGTGGAAACCACCCGCACCAGGCCCGCCACCTTGATTGACAGCAGCATGTCCATACTGATCGTAGGCTGCACGCTTACTTTTATCAGACAACACTTCGTAAGCTTCATTAAGCTCTTTAAACTTAACATCATCACCTGTCTCACGATCAGGGTGATATTTCATCGCTAACTTACGGTAGGCTTTCTTAAGGTCTGCTTCACTTGCATCTTTAGAAGCACCTAAAACCTCGTAATAATCTTTTTTTGACATGGCTTTTTAATATCCCAATTACGCATAAAGCCCGCAGTGGCGGGCATTCATTTTTTAAGAAAGAAAGTCGGGCGTCATCGCGATG
>DKOI01000091.1:3479-3881 GCA_002469885.1 Legionellales bacterium UBA7366
CCCGACAGCGAGTTACTCACCTTCTTTCTTATCTTTCACTTCTTCAAACTCTGCATCAACAACAGCATCATCTGTTTCGCCCTGAGCTGCTTGCTCAGCACCAGGTGCCGCGCCTTGAGCGCCTTGCGCTTGTTGCTGCTTTTGCATCATATCATTACTCACTTCGGTCAAAGTTTTAGTCGCTTCTTCAATCGCTTCTTTATCTTCACCTTTCACCGCTTCTTTTAGCGCTTCAATGGCTGATTCGATCTTTGTTTTCTCATCAGCATCAACAGCATCACCAGCTTCTTTCAACGTTTTCTCAACAGAGTGCATCATGCCATCAGCTTGGTTACGAACGCCGACGAGCTCATGGAACTTCTTGTCATCATCCGCATGTGCTTCTGCATCTTTAACCATCTT
>DKOI01000085.1 GCA_002469885.1 Legionellales bacterium UBA7366
CCCCAAACAACGATGATTTCTTATGCTCCTTTAACGGTTCTCGCTTAGCTGGATCTTTCACGTCATAACGAGCCCAACCAATAAGCGCTGGGATGGATTCCGCCACTGCAGATATCACATAATCCAAAAGAAAAATAATCGCCTCACCCAACCCACTTGTCAGCGTCAAAAACAGTCCGCCACGCCGCAATCGAACGTAGCCTTCGATTTTTTCAATCGGTCTTAAAATAGGTTTAACCCAGGCAAGATAGAGAGGCACCTCTTTTTTGGGTGCTGCATCTGTCAGCTGAACTTCTTCATCTCGGTAAATGCCTTCTCGGTAAATCCAATCAGAAAGCCTCCCCAAAAACCCTTTAGGCGGTTTTGCCCTGCTTGCCGCCTCATTGCTCTCCTCAGTAGGCGCCAGGATATAGTCATGCACCCCATAAAACCGATCAGCAACACGACTCCAAAAACCTTTTCGAAGAGTATTATGCTGCGCATCATTCCTTAAAAAATCCTTTAGCATACATTCCTCCTTGAGTTATTTAATCAAAAAATTAACCGTTCCTAACATACGAGGGTGACCGAACCCAGTCAGGCCCATCATACTTTAGTGAATCATCTTCATCATTAGAGAGCTCTACGTCTGACTCAACAATAGAGCCCATCACTGTCGTTTTTGTATTTTCGTATTCACTATAAAAAGATTCAGAGGCCTGGCCTTGGGACACCGGAGAAACTGAATTTCTCCAGTCTGTATTCGGAAGGATGGCTTTAGCCCCCTCTGGCTCGACAGACCGAACATATCCATAGGGTACAAATCCAGCTTCTTTATTAAATTTTGCTTCTTTGCTAAGCTCAGATCTAACGATCAGCTCTTCACGAATAACAGGACCGAAACTCATGAGCTTGAGAAACGCTGATGCTATAAACTTCCAGGCCCCAACCACAGCCATCCATGAAAAATATAAACCCACGCCTTCAGCAAAAGCCGCTGTTGTGATTGGTGCCAAGAAAGATGAACACCCTGCTGCAATCGCATCGCCTGCAATTTGTATAAATCCCATCTTGGCCAGTGCAGCGCCAAAAACAGGCACACTGCCAAGCCCACAACTAAACCCGATAACTAAACCCACAATAAGCAACAAACCAATTGCGTATAACACTTTTGTCGCTCGACTCTCTGCGTAGACGGTGACTGATAATGGCTTACTAACGGCAAAATGCCACACAAACATAACGGGTAACGTAAAAAGAGAAACCGTCCCTTTCAAAAATGTCGCCAACCAGGTGTTGCGATTTTCATACCTATCAGAGCTATCTTCCCACCCCATGCCTTGTGATAAAACTGAATACCCCAGCTTCGCAACGGGTTTAAAAATAGCGTAATCTAAAACATCCACCGCTAACATGCTGATGCGCGCAATACTGAACAACGTGACCTCGACTAATCCTGCCGCAAGTGTTAACGTCGCCAAGCATTTTTCTATAAACGTTTTTCTAGGAAGCCTTCTGAGCATCTTTAAAAACACGCTTTTCCCAAGGCTAGCCTCACTAAAGTCTCCGCTCTCATTTCCTCTAACATCAGGGTTGAACTGCAAAGTCATCACATTCACGAGCCACGCCTCAAAAGGAAGCGCAGCATCTGCTTCCAATTGACTCACCTTGGTTGCTTTTTTCTTTGGGGCATCGACACCTTCTACGGCCACATCTACAATATCGTCGCCTAAGGGAGCTGATGAAAAAGGCTCGGACCTTAACAGGCGCCGGCAGATAACACCAAAACCGAGCAAATAAGAGGCCAGCGGCCTAGCAGTAGGCAGATCTTCTGGAACATGAGTGGCTTGCACCACCTCTTCTCCCTCATCGTCTGAATATTCGAGATTCCAAGCCATAATATACCCCATTTAATCTACATTAACGGTGTGTGTTTCCTCCTCAAGACCCACATACCTTAGTGATCTTGAATGATAACATCCCAACCTTAAGGCAATATTAAGGGGTTACAATATTTTGCACGTATATCAGATAAAATTTTCCTCGTGATTTTCTTAAAAATGGCTATAATGTCTCCTGTTTTCATAAAACGTAAGGAAATTACTCAAAATGACAAAAGAAAGAACATTATCAATCATTAAGCCTGACGCCGTTGCTAAAAACGTTATCGGTAAGATCTACAGCCGCTTTGAAGATGCAGGCCTTAATATCGTTGCTGCTAGAATGGCTCACCTCACACGCGACCAAGCTGAAGGTTTTTACGCTGTTCATAAAGAACGTCCATTTTTCAATGACTTAGTTGAATTCATGATTTCCGGCCCTGTAATGATCCAAGCATTAGAAGGCGAAAACGCAATCAAAAAAAACCGCGACTTAATGGGCGCTACTAACCCAGCTGACGCAGACGCTGGCACCATCCGCGCTGACTTTGCTGACAGCATCGATGCCAATGCCGTTCACGGTTCTGATGCCGCTGAAACTGCTGGTAATGAAATTGCTTTCTTCTTCCCAGAACTCGACTAATGGCTACTAGCAGCACTCGCACAGTTAATCTCATGGGCTTGGATCACCAAGCCCTGAGAGAATACTTCGTTGAGATCGGCGAGAAGCCGTTTCGCGCGACTCAAGTGATCAAATGGATTCACGGTGAAGGCATCACAGACATCGACAAGATGACCAACCTGAGCCAAGCACTACGCGAAAAGTTAAAAGAAACCACCATCATTAAAGCACCCGAAATTGCACTCGACCAACTCTCAAAAGACGGTACGCGCAAATGGCTGCTAAAACTCGATTGTGGCAATTCGGTTGAAGCGGTTTATATCCCAGAACGCGAGCGCGGCACCTTATGTGTCTCCTCACAAATAGGCTGCTCTCTTAACTGTACCTTCTGCTCCACAGGCGCCCAAGGGTTTAATCGCGATTTAAGCTGCGCTGAAATTATTGGGCAAGTTTTTGTTGCACGGCAACAACTTGGCCTTGAAAAAACCGACAAAAAACGTCGCATTACTAATGTTGTTATGATGGGTATGGGTGAACC
>DKOI01000045.1 GCA_002469885.1 Legionellales bacterium UBA7366
CTAGGTCACCTTCATGTTGTAAGCGCCAAACTAATTGGTCGTTTAGGTGATTGATAAAGGTGGAGAAACGCTTCTTAAAATTGTTCTTTCCATCTGATAAGAAGTTTAGCAAGAATCCCCAGGTATGTTTGCGTTCGTCTTGTGTGACGTTGGCGAAAAATTCAGTGAAGCCTGGTACGTTATCGGTATGGTTGATTGTGATATATAGCGGGATGCTTGTGTTTAGTTTCTTTTGTAAGGAGAGAATGCGTCGACGCAGTAAGGCAATGTTTTCCTTGTTCGGGCGCTCTATTTCTTTTAAGTCAACCATCAGCATGATGCTGCGTACGGTGTCATCTGAGCACGCTTGTTCAAGTAGGGCTAATAGTTCGAGCCAGAGCAGTTGGCCTTTTCGCGTCATGTAAGAACCAGGTACGTCAAGTAAGACCACTTTGTTTGTTACCCACCAATCGCAATGGCGAGAGGGTGCAATGTGTTTTGCTTTTTTCGCTAACACGTAAGGCACTTCAGAGTGTGTCAAGAAAGAGGTTTTCCCGGATCCGCGTCTACCGATGACGATATGCCAAGGTAGAACGTCAAGTTTTACTTTTCCTTGTGCTGTGTTGATATAGGTTTTTTTTAGAAACTTCACAGCATCTACAAAACGCTCAGAGAGAGTCATCGGTGGTCGCGCAGCCGTAGCTGAAAAGCTGCGGTTTTTTTTATCTGACGGTTTTTTCATGACTAGCTGTTGTGTGCCTTGTAGAGTTTAAGCTTTCGAGTGTTTTTTTGTTGGTAACGTTGAATAAAAACGACATTACCGAAAAAATAGTGAGTATGGTCACAAGTGTTAGAAGAAGAATCATCCAAACAGGCACGTCGCTGTTTTTAGATGTTTTTTCTCTACTGACCAGCGGCTTGATAGCGAGCTTGGTTTTAAAGCCACCGCGTTGGTCGTATATTTTTTTATAAAGCTTGTCGATAGCATCTTCGGCTCGGCGGTTAATGTTAGCATCAATGCTGGCGTTGTTTTTGATCGCTAGGCTCATGCAGACGTAAGCAAATTCGAGAAGTTGGGTATCGGCTTCTTCTGAGAGGCATAAGAAGTCGATAGCGTCGAGCATGCGGGTTGCGCTGTTGGCGTCTTCGTATTGAAAGATCTCTTTCACGAGATCGTAGCGGTGCCAGTGTTCGTAGTATTGCCCTAACCGATAGGCCATTAAGGTGTCTAGGGTGAAACAGAGGATGTAGATGCTGATGAGCTCTAAGGCTTCAGCGTAGTAGTGTGAGACGATTTGCTCAAAGCTGTCGAGATTGTCGAGCAGTTGTTTTTGAGTGGCGCCGAGCTTGCCTGGGTCGGGTTTTTTGGTGGCATCAAAGAAACAGGCGGCGGCGTTCACTAACGGATTGTACGGTGTTGTGCGACCGGTTCTTTCTATCCCGCGCTTTTTTAGAGTGGCAAAATTTTCAGCAATGTCGAGTTGTTTTGCGTCCATAATTGTATATCCAATCCGTTACTATATTTAGTATACCTTACGTTTTAAGTATGTACACATGCAAGCTGTCAGATTTGTCTATAATATTGTCAATATTCTCAGTTATTTGGGTTTTTAACGCGCTTCCAGGTGACGGTCTTACTTAAAAAAGCATTTTTGTATCCACGCACTGTAAGTGTGTCATCATTGGTCATTTTTGCGCTGGCTTTGACGATCTGACCTTTTTTAGGGCTGAGCATGTGACCGTTAATCCATTCGTCGTTTTTAGGCGATAATCCCCAGAGGATGTTCATGCCTAATAGCGGCATGTTCTTGTATTTTCCAGGACATTTCTTGCATATTGGGTTACTAGGCGCGCCAGGTTCTAGAAACAGCTTAACGATCTTGCCTTGGAGTTGACCATTAATCTCTCTGACCTCAACAATACTGGTAGGGTCTCTATCGTTATCGTCGAATGTTTCCCAGAAGCCTGTTGGCGGTGTTGGGTGTGCAAATGTTGACGGTGCTAAAAAGAACGTGAATAGCGTTGCGGCAATAATCAATAATCCTTTCATATGAGATGTCTCCATAAGTTTATTGTCATTATGTTACAGGAGATTAGGGAGAGGGGACAGGTACATTTATCCACAGCCTGTGGGTAAATGTACCTGTCTCCTCTCTTGTCAGTGCTTAAGATTGCCTTAAGGTTACCCTGGTATTCTGTACCGATTATAAAAAAATAAGGGGCATCAAAAATGGCAAATTTATTTTCAAGTCCAAATGCAGTGGCAGACGGGGTGGAGAACCCTATTAGCATGCGACAAAAAGTCTGGGGTCTGCGATCGGTTTGTTGTGCGGGAACAACCGTGCTGTTCGCAGCAGCAGCAGTAGGCGGGGCGATATGGGGCCAAGTTTCTCGTGCAACAATTGAAGATAATAATAAAGACGTGTTTGATACAACGCCATGGGATGGGGATACGTGTGGCAACATATTTAGTGCCACCTTAGCTAAATATAGTGAGGAGGTTGATGCTTGTGAAGATCTCTATTACCCCAATCAATTAGAAGGTACATCTTGTGGAGATGTGTTGAAAAAATATTGTGATGCAGAGTTAGATTTATTTCTTTCCAACTTCGTGCTGTATATAGCCACCGCTGTTACGGTTGTTGCTTTGGCGTATACGGTAAGGACGATGTGTTTAAGTGCGGGTTATTGTGGTGCAGAAGCAGTTAAAGCTGATGGGTTAAATGATCCGCTAAATGAAGGCTCAAAAGACAGTGAAGATCCAGAGTCGGGTGGGGCAGTTAGGTTGGGACCTACTGGAAAGATTAGACAGTAAGAATTCTCGGTCATTCCGGGCTGGACCCAGAATCCATTATATTAAAAAAACTGGATCCCGGATCGAGTCCGGGATGACGGGTGTGTGGACCTCGGTTTCTTGCGTCTTTCCGGAATCGCAGTGAGCGGCAGAGCCGCGAAGCGATATCCGGAATCCATTCGGATTAATTGCGCGAAGCGCTGCGTGACATTTTATGGATCCCGGATCGAGTCCGGGATGATGAATGTGTGAGCTCCATCTTTAAGCTTTGACCGGCATGCGCGAATCAAGATAAGCTTCTAATTCAGAAAGCAATTCCACTTGTTCATCGCTTAAGTCTCGTTCTTGCTTTATGGTGGCAATGTCAGTGCGAGCGAGTTCTGCGTTAAATCGCGGCAGCCCTTTAAAATCAATAATATTTTCATTGGTTTTAACAGCGTTCATATGCCCATAAAATTCTTCGCGCTGTACTTCTGATAAAGCCTCAGGGAAATTTCTGCCGAGTATGCGTATGGCGCGCGATTGCATGTTTGCGCTGCGCATATTGTTAATGCGTTTTGCTTTATCGGTTAACGTTGCGTTATGAAAGTCGCTCGCGTCTTGCATTTCTTCCTGATTAGGGAAGGGGGAGGTATAAAGTGCTGCATCAACGTCGATGTTTTGATGTTCCGGATAAGTGTACGCAGTGTAGTGTTTCACAATAGCATCTAAAACATCAGGATTATCTTGCAGCCAACGTTTATTTTCCTCATAGGTTTCTTGTCGTTCGCTGGATATGTTTTTCATGAAGCGTTCGTTTGTCGGTAAAATGAATCCAGGTTCTGCGAGTTTGTTATTCATCACCCAGGTGTTTTCTGTAACATCCTCAACTGTTGCTTTTCGAAGTTCAGGCAAGTCTAACCGCAACCATAACAATTGGTTTTTATAGGTTTCGTGATTTCCTAAGAAGAGAGCGGGGGCGACAAAGTTTGCACGGTAGCCTAATTTTCCGTTGATGATGAGACTTTCACGAAAACGCGTATTCTTTGTTTGCAGTGAAAAAGCTAATTTTGCAACATGCTCTTGATGCCCGTTTTTCGTGAAGAAACTTTTAACGTAAGTCCACATGCGAGTGTCGGTGGCGAGTTTTTTAGTGAGCGCGAGTGTGGCTTCAACGTCAACCATCGCATCGTGCGCGCGGCCCTTGGCGAGTTGATTTTCGTTGCTGATATTTTCAAGTTTAAATGAGATTTTGTTATCAATTTTAGGCCAGCTGATCACATCAGGTTTGTAAAGATGATACATAATGGTGAGCGGATAAATATCCATGCGGCCACAACCGTTGGCGTATTGGTGTGTGTAGGGCGCTAATAAATTTCGGTAAAATGAAAAGCGTAAAAACTCATCGTCAAACGCTAAGGTGTTGTAGCCTAAGCTGATGGTGCCCGCTTGGTTAATAATGGCATGAATCTTTTTCATGGCGTCATATTCAGTTAAGCCATTTTTCACTTGGTCTATGCCAATGTGATGAGTGATCGTTGCAAAAGGAGAAGGGATAACGTCAGGGTTTAAGCGAATGCAAAATTCATGGCGTTCGATTTCGTTGAATTGCAAGTCGGTTCTGATGGCTGCAAACTGTAGCACTTGGTCAAAAGCCTTGTTAAGACCGGTTGTCTCCAAGTCGTAGAAGAGATACGTTTTCATGTTTTTCCTCGATGCCGATTATGATTGTCTTTGGCTTCGCAGGATAGCAGCTTTGATCGCAAAATAAAATATAATGAGAGTAAAGAGCCCAATGACAGCAAAATCAATCCCGAAGGGGATGGTCCCAGTGCCGTGTCCAAATGAGCCTAAATAAGACAGTATGCCTGTGCCGATATAGTACGGAAACATCCACCAGCCAGAGGCCCATTCTATGTCGAGTTTTTTCCCGTGTGAGGTGAGGCGGTATAAACATAAGTAAATATAGCCGCAAGTGATAGCCACTAACACTTTCCAAATCGTGTCAAAGCCCGTCCAGAAAATAATGAGATTGCAAATGTAGAAAGCAAGCAATGTGAATGTGTGCCCGACGGGCAGTTTGAACGGTCTTTCTTTGTCAGGCATCGTGTAGCGTAATGAGAGTAATGCAATGGGCCCCACAGCATAAACAAAAAAAAACGAGAGCACTAAAAAGCTCACGAGTTTTTCCCAGCCAGGGAAGGGGAGGAATAAGAAAAGGCCGACGCAGAAATTTGTCATCACGGCTTTCATTGGCACGCTCTGTTTATTGAGGTCTTGAAAGCTTTCCGGCATGACACCATTTTTACTCAATGCATAGTTAACCCGAGCAGTGGCGGTTGTGTAAAGCAGTGCGGTACCAAACGGTGAAATGGTCGCGTCAAAGTAAAGAAGGTAGACGAGCCACATCATGCCTAGCACGCTAGCCAGGCCTGCAAACGGACCCGCTTCGCCGGGAAAGCTAATGGCTTGCCAGCCATCTTTCACCGCGTCTATGGGCAGTGCATTAATGAATGATGCCTGTAATAAAGTGTATAAGACCATGCAGATGACGAGTGAACCAACGATCGCAATAGGAAGAGCGCGCTGAGGATTTTTACATTCGCCTGCCATTTGAATCGCCGGGCTAAAGCCAATAAAAGAAAAAATCACACCGGCTGTTGGCAGTGAGCGAAATATTCCCTGGGGGCCTGCTTCGAAGAAATCACCGTGCATTGTAAAATGACTAAAGTCGATGTTGGTGCTGAAGAACATGATGATGACAATCAGCGGCAAACCAGCTTGATAAATACAATGCCTATGTTGGTTTTACTCACCCATTTTGCGCCGATCATGTTGATGTAACACATCAACAGCATCAACACTGCCGCGATGCCAATGCCTGGATAGGTGAGTAGATATTCAGACCCCGTCTTGGTCATCATGCCGGGAATGTAGTTTGAGGAGTATTGAATCATCGCGAGGGTTTCAATGGGTGCAACCACAACCGCGGCAAGCCAAGCTATCCAGCCGAGTGTGAAGCTAACGAGTGTGCCATGCGTGAATTCCACAAATCGGACCATGCCGCCAGCGATTGGAAACATGGTGGCAAGCTCTGCAAAGGTTAGGGCGATGAAGATCATGAGTGTGCCGCCCAAAATCCAGCAGAGAACGGCGGCTGGGCCCGCGGCTTGAGCTACGTAGAGTGGGCCGAATAACCAGCCAGAGCCTACAATGCTGCCGACAGATATCATGAGCAATGCAAAGGTGGAGATTGAGCGCTGTAAGTTCATATTCATCCTTGATAACGTGGTTATACTTTTATCATAAACCAAAGGTGAAACGTGGTCCAGTCTATGAGGGCGCCATAAAAAAGATATCAAGATCATGGTATTGGAGACTAATTATCACCACCTTAATATTTCCTTAAGCTTTGGCGCGTAGACTGCTTCGTCATATTCATTATAATTATTAGAGGAAAAGACCATGCAGGGAGCAACCGACGCAACACAAAGCCAAGAAGAATCAAAAGCGTTAACAGAAGAAACGGCTAAGCAGCTAAAAGTAAAGATTGAAACCTATTTGAAGGGTCAACAAGGCGGGAGTAAGGATTACGCGCAGATTGCAAGCTTAACAATTGCATTATTAGACTCTGAGCATTTTCCCGCTCCAATGAAGCATAGAATGATTTATGCGATTTACAATGGCTTGCAGCCAGAATTGGGTTTAGCAGAAGCTTTAAAGCTTCCAATGCTTGTAGAAAATGATACAGCGATTATCACGAAAACGGATAAAGCGTTACGTGCGGACATGCAAACGCTTGCTAAAAAGCTTAAGAAAAAAGACGAATTGGTGGCGTGGGTTTCGTTGGTTCTTGAAAGGTTTTCAAAAGAGCAGTTTATGCCTATCGGCCAGTCATTAGGCAAAAAAACAGGGGTGGAACTTTTGCATTTTGTCACGTTGTTAGCAAGGGAGTTTGCGGCGGAGCCAGGCCCTGTGCGCGAAGAGTTTAAAGCGTTTGTTAGAAAGTATAATGAAATTTTTGCCAAAATGGATCTTCCATCTGCTAAAAATTCAAAAGAGAGTTCTGCTGCTGCAACGCCTATTCGAAAACAAAGCGATGAATTGCCTGTTGGAGAAGTGAAAGAGGAAGAGCGGAAACAAGAAGAGCAGAAACAAGAAGAGCAGAAACAAGAAGAAGAGGCTCCGTTGCCTGTTGAGCTTGAGAAGTATAATAATCTATTGAATGCATTTACTCTTGCAAAGAATGGCGCGGTGATCACGCGTTGTGAAATGGGCATACAGCATTTTGATAATACGTTGTCAGCAATGGCAGGACATAAAGTTATGTCAGATGAAAGCAAAAGGAATCCAGTTGTTGCTAAAAACCCAACAGTGAAAATCCAGACTGCGTTTTTCAACGAGAAAATGGAAGTATTGAGGATCAGGGCGGTTGCGCTTCTTGCTAAAATGTCTGAGTCTGAAGATGTTGATTCTCAGAAAAGTTTGCTCGATGAGATTGTGAAATTTGATGTGGACCTTAAGAGTTTAAAGGGTGAGTTGACAGTTTATTTGCAGAAAACGAAATTTGGTCGAATGAATAGTGCGTCGAAGTCGTATCTTGCTGCTTGTAAAACCGCATTATCAGTTTTGCGTGATGTGATCGGAAAAGCAATGGCGCATGATATAAGAAACAAGCTGGAAATAGCTGCGTTGACTTTAACTGCTGAGCTTCCAGGAGGCGCTAGGACACCTGCCTCTCAATCAGGGCGGATGCAACTTGAGCAAGTTGAATCGCCTATAGGGTTGAGCCCTGGTCCTGTGCAAAACGGGTTTGCTGAAGGCGGTGATTCTGACGCTTCTTTGTATCCTGCGAATAAAGGCTCTAAAACGGACAGTCCAATTTCGGCTAGGCTAAGTGAGTCATTATCGTCTCGCGCTTTACTGTTGATTGGTGCTGTGTTGATGGCGCCGTTGCCAACAAATCCTTCGAGTGGTTTTGATGCGTTCATAAGTAAGGTTGTGAACGCGAGCACATATGCGGCGCAGTTTGAACTCATTGAAAAAGCCGGAGAATTTAAAGTGCATATAGATGACATGATGGATGCCCATTGCAAAGAGTTTATGCAGGCAGTTGTGGACCAAGAAGAGTTGGTGCGCGAAGGTGCGGGCCAGGATTTTGTTGATGACGTGCTAAAGCCAGCGGGGGGGAGTCTTTATGGGTTGGAACGTGTTATTCATCAAGCAGAAGTGGTGTTGAATTTTTGGGAGTTGAAAAATTCAGGGGAATCCTACACGAGCTTATTAAAGCATGATCGCTTTACCGCCAAGCTACATGCGCAAAGCAAACCTAGGTCTACTGATGGTGCCCACAAAAACAAGTTAAAGGCTATGTTAGGTGAATCAGCTACATTTCCTGAGAAGCGTGCTCGTATTATCATGGAGTTTAAAAAAGTCGTTCAAGCAGCGGCCAGGCAAATAAAGTTGTCTGCTGGCGATCTTGCTATTTTGATGAAGGTATCGGGTGCTGAAGAAAAAATCTTAAATAAGGTAGAAACAGAGCTGGCATTATATAACTTGATTGATAAAGGCTTTGAGAAGATGTTTGCAAGCCAGGATAAGCTAGGCTTTTTTTTTGGTGGTAGTACTGTTTCTGCGAAGTCTGCTCGTTTGGCTGGAGCGATTCATGGGAACTTATCTCGGGGAGCAAATGCAATGTTTGCTGTGCCGGAGGGTGAGTTTTCTACTGAAAGTTTTAAGGTTCTTCCGAAGGCGCTTGCGCCAGTTGCGGACGAGAGGAATGGATTGACGGCGTAGTGAGTGCGTCATGCCGGGCTTGATCCGGCATCCATCTTTTTAATCTTATGGACCCCGGATAATGCTACCCATTTCCGGGGAGACGAGAGATTTGTCATCTTGGCCGCCGAGCCGGGTCCCATAAAATCAAAGATGTGAAATTAATTAGGAGACGTGGATTTTGCTACTTACGATGATGCTTCGCTAAATTTTTCTCAAGCAAGTAACGTGTGACTTTTCCTGTAGATTTCAACGACACTTCAAACGTGATGTCGTATTTCAATTTTTTGTAGAGCGCAATGGCGGGCGTGTTGTGCGCAAACACATTCAATCCGAGCTTGCCGATACCTTGTTTTAATAATCTTTTTTCTGCTGTGAGCAATGCGCGTTTGGCGTACCCTTTGCCCCGGTGTTCCGGGCGAATGCCGATATAACACAAAAACGCTTTGTCAGGATCTTGTGCGGATTTAGTTGAAATCCAAATAGAGCCAATTGGGTCTTCAGCGCCAGCGATGAAAATCGCTTGAATGACTTGATTGGGTAACAGTTTTCCGTTGTAAAAATAGCCGTCGATTTCTTCTTTGGCGGTTTTAAGTGCTTCCTCTTCAGAGGCGTATGCGCCGGAGTTGACGAGGTCATCTTTATACTCTTCAATCATGCCGGGCAATAATTGATCCAATAAGATTTTATCTGCAAGTACTAGGCTAAGCATAGGGCGTCACTTATGTTTATAATTTTATTCAATTATACCGAACAGCCGCTCAAACTACAAAGCCTCTCCGTCTATGTCAAAAAACGACACTTCGCCTGTTTTAATATTATGCATGGCGCCAACCAATAATATATCACCGTTCTCATTCATTTCACGCAAGGCCGTGCTTTTGAAGAGCGCATTTTGCATTTGGTTTAACACGTTCTGTTTTGCGATCGCGTTGATTTGCATGGGTTCACTGCAGCTCAATTCGCTTTCTTCGCGTTCGATCGTGGAGACAGCTGGTTTGATGTCTAGGAGTAGGTGGTTGAGGTTGTTGCCATAGCTTTCTCCCGTGCAAGCGGCGCCCATTGCGCCACATTGGGTATGTCCCATGATGACAACGAGTTTAGAACCAACATATTGTATAGCGTATTCAATGCTGCCCAGAACGTTTGTCCCGATGACGTTCCCCGCAACGCGAGCTGTAAAAATATTGCCAACGCCTTGATCAAAAGTAATTTCGGGTGTTGACCGTGAGTCAATACAGCTAAAAATTAGTGCAAAGGGGTGCTGGCCTTCAATGCTGGTAATCTTGCGAGCGCTTGTGTAGTTGAAATCGCGTTTATCTTCGTCAACAAAGCGCAGGTTTCCATTCTTGAGCTTTTCTAATGCATCATGTGGGGTGAGAGCTGATTGTGATTCTGCTGTTTGTATATGGGGGGTGGCGATATCCGTTGATTCGTGTGCAAAGCTAGATGCGGTAAATAGGCCAATGATAAGGGTGCTAAATGCGAGGCGAGCAAAGACTAACATGTGAGATCTCCATTCAGATTACATTCTTGATACTACCAGCATAACCTTGTTAATAAGAAGAATCTATGGCAAAATAACGGTCATTTTTTTACCAAAATAAGTTGTAATTTTATGCAAAGTAATGTCGTACAGCGCACCGCATTTTTGAGTGTTTTCAGTTTAGTGATGATTACAGCAGGGTCTGTCGACAGTGTCCGCAACTTACCTGCCACGGCGCTTTTTGGTAGTGCTGTCATTTTCTTTTTTTTGTTAGCGGCGGTCTGCTTTTTAATGCCAGCGGCGTTAGTGTCTGCAGAATTATCAGCAAAATATCCCGGCCGAGGCGGTGTCTACCATTGGGTGAGTCATGCGTTTGGTGGCCATGCGGGTGTGTTGGCTGTTTGGTTTCAATGGATTGAAAATGTGATTTGGTATCCAACCATTCTCGCATTCATTGCGGGCAGTGTGGGCTATTTAATCTCGCCTGACTTAGGCGCGAATAAATATTTTATTGTTGTTGTTATTCTAACTGCATTTTGGGGGACAACTTACATCAACTTGCGCGGTATGCAATCATCAGCACGCTTTGCGACATTTTGCAGCATCACCGGTTTGTTTATTCCCATGACCTTTATTATATGTTTGGGCTTTTATTGGTTTTCAAATGATTACACGTTACAGATTGCTTTTACAAAAGAAGCGATGATGCCAACGTTGTCGCGTCCTGATATGTGGGTTTCATTAACCGGTATCGTTTTGTCATTGTGTGGCATTGAGATTGCGACAGTTCATGCCAGTGACGTGAAGGATCCGCAAAAAGCGTTTCCACGCGCGTTGTTATACTCAACCCTCTTTATTGTCGGCACGTTGATTTTTGGTGCGTTGAGTATTGCGATCGTGATTCCGCAACAACAGATCAGTTTAGTGTCAGGCATTATGCAGGCCTTTGAGGCTTTTTTTGTGGCGTATCATATTCAGTGGTTGTTACCTGTGATGGCGTTGTCATTAGTGATTGGTGGTTTAGGAAGTGTGAATAACTGGATTATAGCGCCGACACGAGGCTTGTTAATTGCCGCAGATGAAGGTTTCTTACCGGCAATGCTTGCAAGAAAAAATTCATGCAATGCTCCTAAGGTGTTGTTGATTGCGCAAGCGGTGATTGTTACCTTAATTGCTTTAGTGTTTTTAACTATGCCAAGTGTGAACGGTTCTTACTGGTTGTTAACAGCGCTTGCAGGCCAGTTATACATGTTGATGTACATCCTCATGTTTGCAGCGGCGATTAAGTTGCGCTTATCTAAGGGTTCACCGTCAGGTTTTCGAATTCCAGGTGGACAGATTGGCATGTGGTTGATTGCGGGTTTAGGCATCATCAGTTGTGTTGTGACCATTGGTGTTGGTTTCATAGCGCCTGCGGATATTGATGTGGGTGGTGCATGGTTTTACGATGAGTGGATTATTGCGGGTTTGCTCTTGATGAGTTTACCACCGTTTATCACCTTTCATTTTCACGGTAAGAAAAAAAATAAGGCGTAAAAATGCTTTTAGTTCAAACTTCTGTAGATTGGGTGAATACGGTCATTCAAGATATGGATACGTTTTTATTGGATCATGCGGCGTGTGAGCGTAAGGCTTCTAGTATGGCGATGTCGATGATTTGCCACTACCCTGATAGAGCGCAGCTAGTTGCGGCGATGACGGATCTTGCGTTGGAAGAAATGCAGCATTTTCGTCAAGTGATGCGGTTGATTCTTAAGCGTGGCCTTGTTCTGCCGCCTGACACTAAAGACATGTATGTGATTGGTTTGCGCGATACGATGCGAAAAGGGCGCGAAGAATTCTTTTTAGACCGCATGTTGATCGCTTCAATTATTGAAGCGCGAGGTGCGGAGCGTTTTCAAATGATCGCAGACCATGTTCAAGAAGATTCACTTAAAACATTTTATGCCGCCATTGCGCGATCAGAAGAAAAGCATTATGAATTGTTTTTAGCGTTAGCAGGCGTGTATTTTAAAGAGATTGATATCAAGGAGCGTCTTGCAACGCTCCTTGAGGTTGAAGCATCAATTGTTGCATCGCTACCCTCTAGAGTTGCGTTGCATTAGGCTTAGGTTTTTTTCGGTTTCAGTCGTTTCTTGCCTTGTGCCCGACGTCGGGGAAAATAAGTTAAATTGTGTGCGAGCCTTATTAATTGTCTCTTTAGCTTCACCGAGTTTCGTTACAATTGCGAAAGTCCGTGGCTGGTTTCTAATGGGGGCCATTAATTTCACAGCTAAATCAATTTGCAAGGAAACGGTGTTAGGGTTGGAGTCTTTGCTCTTTAAAGCGAGCTTCAAGGCGTGTGTGATATTACTTAGTTTTTCTAGAGAGCTTAATTCCTTGGATGTTGTAACATTCACCCAATCACCGCCTTCTTGCGCTGGGAGGTTTTGTGTTTTAGGTTCGTTATTTTTGCTTTCTTCATTTGTGTTTTGCGGTAAGCCGAATGTGTTGCCCATGCTGTATTCCCCTATTATTGTAAAGAGGCAAATGTTAACATAGCTTGAGTTTCCAGCGTAGGTTTTTCATGACGCAAATTAAAAAATATTGCTCTGTGCATGCAGGGTGTTTTGAACAAATAGAAAAAGTTAACAAAAGCGATTACGCTCTTGTGATTCCTTGTTTTTCAGAAGACGTTTCGTTTTTTGAGAACGTTGAGTTGTTGTTGAATCGCACGCAAGAAAAAGTGTGCGTTGTTGTGGTTATTAATGCGCCTGATAATGCCGCCCCTGAAGATGTTAAAAAAAATCAGATCTTACTGTCTTTTTTTAAAGAGAGATTAACGCTATCATTTCAAGCAAATAATTATTCAGTTCACGAGTTCGACCATCACCAGGTATGTGTAGTTGATAAAACCACAATTCCTCTTCCGCATAAGTCAGGTGTCGGGCTTGCGCGAAAAATTGGCTGTGACTTCGCTATGCAACTGTTTGCGCTTGAGAAAATTAAAACACAGGCTATTTTTGTTTCAGATGCTGATGTTGTTTTTCCAGGGGATTATTTTTCTAGAGTTGTTCCACAAAATGCAGATGCTGCTTGGATATTCCCTTTTAAACACACTCGAGACAGCAATCCACTATTGGCAAAAGGTATTGCAGATTATGAAACGTTTTTACAAAGTTATGTTGATGGTTTGAAGCGCGCAGGTTCACCCTATGCATTTCACACAATCGGATCGACGATGGTAATTCACCCTGAAGCTTATGCCAAGGTGCGTGGCTTTCCTAAACGCGCCGCTGCTGAAGACTTCTACATGTTAAACAAACTTGCCAAGGTGGGCAGTATCACTCAGCTCACTGGAGCTCCGCTGGTTTTGCAAGGCCGCTTGTCACATCGCGTACCGTTTGGTACAGGGCATGCGATGAATAAGGTCTTGGATGGTAAAGAATACAATTCCTACAAAGCATCTGCGTTTGATTATCTCTCAGTATGGTTGCGGGTTGTTTCTGATATTCAGCTTGATACAACGCAGGCGCAGTTGTTGTCTTCCCTTCGAAACTGTTGCGAAGAAATGGATCTCGACCCCGCTGCATTGATACAACAGTTAGAAGAAATGAAAGCGTTCGAATTGTTTTCACAAGCTAAAAGCCAAGTGAAAGACGCTGGTGGGTTGCAGCGTTATATAAATACTTGGTTTGACGGGTTTAAAACGATGAAGTTCATTCGCGTGTTTAACGCGTAGATTGTTTGCAATGCGTTTCTTTCATGAAGAAGGTCAGCGCTAATGCGATGAGTAATCCAATCGGTAAAACAAGTAAGGCACTTTGATAATCTACATGAGAGTAGCTATGTGCGCCTTTTGCAGTCGAGGTTCCCCAGTGCATATCAAGCAAGGCGCCAATGATGGGTGGAATGACAACGCCGCCAAGCATTACCAAGAAGTTAGTTGCCGCCACGGCGGTGCCTGATGCTTGCTTAGGGCTGATTTCACGACCGATCGCAAAACATAAAATTTGTACCGATGAAAATATACCGAAGAAGAATAAAGCGTTGAACATAATCCATTTGTTGGTGCCAACGCTGGTGAATAAAATGAAAAACATCAGAGAGGCTGCAATCACAAGTCCGACTTGAATAGGGAGGATTCTTTTTCCAATAGTGCTTGATAGCCAGCCAGAAATGGGTCCGCCGATAGCCCAGCCTAAGAAAATCATTGAGACGCCAAATCCTGCATCATGGGATGTGAGTGAAAAGGCTTGTGTGAGGTAGTCGATGCCCCATAAAACGGCAAAAGCCGTTGTCGGTAAAAATAGAAACCCACCAATGATGCCGTTAATCCAAAATTGTTTTTTGCGCATCACTTTTTTAAAGCCGAGCCATGCATGGCGCCAGTCACGATATTCCACTTGCGCAAGCTTTATGCCTTGTGGTGCATCACGTACGATAAAGAAAATGAGAATGGCTAACACAATACCGACGACACCTGATATTTGCCAGGCTTGCTGCCATCCAACGTTATGCACAAAATGAATGAGCGCATTGTCACACAAGATTGCGCCTAGCATGCCGAGTGTTGTGGTCAGGCCTGAAGCTAGGGCAAAATGGCGTTGCGGTAACCAGTTTGCGGCGAGTTTTAATACGCCTACAAACGCAAAGGCTGAGCCAAACCCCATGAGGAATTGACCTATTTCAGCAACGTATAACGAGGTTGTGTTGGCAAATAAAAACGCACCTAAAGTGCACATTAAGACCATGCCGGTCAGCAATTCACGAGGGCCATAACGATCCATTAGAATACCAACGGGTAATTGCATGGGGGTGTAAGCGTAGTAGTAAAAAGCTGAGAGTACGCCGATGTGGCTGGCGTTAATTTTGAAGGCTTCCATGAGTTCAGGAATCATGACGCTGGGAACAGCGCGCAAAAAGAACTCATAACAGTAGAATAGAGCAGCCAGTCCGCAGACAAAGCAAGCCATAATACGAACAGATGTGGCCTCTAACGGATTTTTTCGTTTTCTATGCATCCGGACATCTTACAGTAACGGGCTATGCTCATCAAGCGAGCATAACCCGTTGTTTTGTTATCGAGGTCTGGGCGCCTGGTCGGGGCTAGCAGTTTCCTCATCAAGCTCTAAGTGAAAGATCTGATTCTCATCTTCTTTGAAGATGCTTGATATTCTTCTCCTAGGTGGGGGGTTATGATCTACTAGCTGTTTTTTGTAATCAGCGTGAATTTTTCCAGATAATGCTTGCAGCAGGGTGGTTTTTGCAAGGAGTTTGGTGGGGGTTGCGCGTGCGGGTAGATTTTTTTCTACAGTATTCCTAACAAGTTGAAAGTTAATTAGCGCTAGGAATCGTAAAGTATCTGCGTATTGATCGTCCTCGCTTTTGCATGAGTTAACAAGGTCTTGAGTGAGCTTGTACGCCTTTAATGAACTCATAGCAGAGTGGACGTCGTCCTTGTCATAAGCTTTGATTTTTTTCATGTCGCCCTGTATGCAGTCATGAAAAAAAGTGAGTTCCGTCAAGCTGGATTCAAACCTGTCAGATATGAATCCCTTGTCTTGCGTTGGTATTGGAATTCTAGGGCTTGGGGTGCGAGGAGTCGGGGTTGTGAGTTCTCTTTCTTTAAAGGGCATTGGTTATTCTCCTTGTATATATTATTAATGAGCTTAAGCGGGTATTGTATCGAATCTAGGAGTAACTGAGAACTGTAAATTCAGCAAGTTACCGTTTTTGGGTGGGTTAGTTGGTTGAGTAATTCAAGGGCATAAAGTGGCTGAATCCTTATCATAGACATGCACTCCAGAGGGGTTTACAATGTCGGCATAAGTCTTCGGGGTTGGGTGTAACTCCCTACCGGCGGTATAGTCCGCGAGCGGTTGGTCTTCGTATCAATGTCAGCAGATCTGGTGAGATTCCAGAACCGACGGTTAAAGTCCGGATGAAAGAAGATGCATATTGTTCCTAGGCGCGGTCCCATTGGGGTTGCCTGTCTATCAGTCAATGTGTCACCCCGAGTAAATTGAGGTGAGGCATGAATCACACACATTTTTTACAAGCTGCATTAGCGCAAGCGACATTAGGCCGAGGGTTTTGTAGCCCTAATCCTGCGGTGGGCGCCGTGCTTGTAAAAGATAATCAGATTATCGCCAGTGGATTTCACCGAGGTGCTGGCACCGCACATGCTGAGGTGAATGCATTGTCGAATGTAGATGATGCGGCGGGTACGATCTTATACGTCACGCTAGAGCCATGTTGTCATCAAGGCCGCACGCCACCGTGCACTGCTATTATTCTTGAAAAAAACATTCCCCACGTTGTCTTTGGATTTAAAGATCCTGTGCAGCATACGAAAACTTGCGGTGAAGATGTTCTCAAAAAAGCGGGCATTCGTTGTGAGTATGTCGACTCTCCTGAAATCAATGCTTTTTATACAAGTTTCACAAAAACAACCAAAACACAAAAGCCGTTTGTGACGGCAAAGCTAGCGATGAGTTTAGACGGGAAAATTGCCGGCAAGGAAGGTGAGCCCATTTCGATCACAGGTGAAGCACTTTCAACTTTCACGCACACGTGTCGCAGAGAAGCCGATGCTATTTTAACAACGGTTAAAACAGTAGTGAATGACGACCCCCAATTAAATGCCAGAACCTCAGATGGTGAAATAAAAAAACCGGTGTATGTTGTGGATGCGCGATTGGAAATGCCAGAAACGTGTCGGTTGTTTGATACGACGAAAAGTATCACGGTGTTTTATGATGAAGCTTATGCGAATAAGCTGCCTAAAAAGGCTGCGGTGACCTACGTTCCTGTAAAGCGAAGTGACAGTGGGTTAGATGGCGAGGCTATGTTTGATTACCTGGGTAGCCAAGGTGTGCACGATGTATGGGTTGAAGCAGGCGGCGAATTTTTTTCTTCCATTGTGAGGGCGGGTTTGGTTGATCGTGCTTATCTTTACGTTGCGGCTAAGGTGTTGGGTGGCGATGCGTATCCGGCTTTTAATAATGCGGCATCATTGTTTCAAACTGCAAAAGAAAAGCAGTGGCGGTTGATGGGTGACGATGTGATGTGTGTGGTGGAGTGGTAATGTATACAGGTATTGTGGATCATCTGGCTAAAATAATTGAGTTGTCTTTAAAAGACGGTGCTATGAAAGTTTCTATTGCCTCGACGTTCACCGATTTTATTTTGGGTGAGAGCATTTCAATTGATGGCGTATGTTTGTCTGTGACCGGTTTTGATGGAGGCGTATTTCATTGTGATATTTCACCTGAAACCTTGGCCGTCACAACCGCGAAATTTTTTGAAAAAAATCGTTTAGTGAATGTTGAGCGTTCATTGCGTTTAGGCGATCGAATGGGCGGGCATTATGTAATGGGGCATGTCGATCAAATGTGTCAGTTGTCAGAGCGAAAGATTCATGGGGAATTTGTCGAGATGACGTTTACAGGCTTGTCAAAAGAAGGGTGTTGTTACTTCATCCCAAAAGGCAGCGTGTGTATCAATGGCGTGAGCTTAACGGTTAATCGTATTGAGAGCGATGCATTCTCTGTAATGTTAATCCCCGATACGTTAAAGCGAACCAATTTAAGTGAATTGCAGTCTGGCGATTCAGTGAATATTGAGTATGATTTTATGGTCAAAGCTGTTGCAAGACAGTTACAACAAAGAGAGTTAGTGGTATGAGTAAAGTATTTGCAAAAATTCCTGAAGCTATCGAAGCGATTGCGCGCGGTGAAATGATTATTCTCGTTGACGATGAGTCGCGTGAGAACGAAGGTGATCTGGTGTGTGCTGCTGAGCATGCAACGCCTGAGGCAATTAATTTCATGGCAAAAGAAGGGCGTGGATTGATTTGTTTGTCGATGACGGGTGATGCGCTGGATCGTTTAGAAGTGCCATTGATGCCGAAGAAAAACAAAAGCAAACTTGGCACTGCATTCACATTATCGATTGAAGCGTCACAAGGCGTGACAACCGGTATTTCAGCCGCTGATAGAGCGCATACGGTTAAGGTTGCGATTGATGAAAGTAGCAAGCCTGAAGATCTCGTGGCGCCGGGTCACATCTTTCCTTTGCGTGCGCAAAAGGGTGGGGTGTTAGTTCGTCCAGGCCAAACAGAAGGGAGTGTTGATTTCGCGCGCCTTGCAGGCTTGAATCCGTCAGCCGTTATTTGTGAAATTATGAATGATGATGGAACCATGTCGCGAGTGCCTGATTTGGAGCTCTTTGCAAAGAAGCACAACTTATTGATGGTCTCTGTCAACGATTTAATTGCTCACCGCATCGCGACAGAAGTGTTGATTGAAGAAGTGTCTGAATCCACAATGCCGCTTGAAAATTTGGGCGAGTTTACCGTGAAGGTTTTTAAAGGTGTCTGGGATAACGCTGAGCATTTAGCGTTTATAAAAACGCCGATGGATGCGAATAAACCTGTGCTCGTGCGTTTGCACTCTGAGTGTCTAACAGGTGACACTTTTGGTTCAATGCGTTGTGATTGCGGACCGCAACGTAAAGAAGCGTTACGTCAAATTGCAGTTGATGGTGGCGTGTTACTTTACATGCGTCAAGAAGGTCGTGGTATTGGTTTGGGTAATAAAATTAAAGCTTACGCTTTGCAAGATACCGGTTTAGATACCGTTGAGGCTAATCATCAGTTGGGCTTTCAGGATGATCACAGACATTATGGTATGAGTGCGCAAATGTTAAAAATGCTAGGCTTGGATTCTATTCGTTTGCTGACGAATAACCCACGCAAAGTTGCAGAGCTTGAAAGCTACGGCATTGGTCGCGTTGAACGCATTCCATTAGAGATAGCGCCTACAAAACATAATGCACGATACTTAAAAGCTAAAGCACAAAAGCTAGGTCATATGTTAGTGTCAATGAGTTAATTAAAAAACGGAGTTATTATGAAATCAATTGTTGCAAAAAATATTGAAGGCGGATTCAACATAGCGGTTGTTGTGAGTCGTTTTAATGAGCCGGTTACAGAAAAATTGTTAGAAGGTGCGCTTGAGCGCTTATCTGAGTTAGAGTTTAGCGCAGATAAAATTACAGTGGTGCATGTGCCAGGCGCAGTCGAGCTGCCAATCGTCGCTCAACGTTTTGCAAAAGCAGGTAATGTGGATGCAGTCGTCTGTTTGGGCGCAGTCATTCGCGGTGAGACGACGCATTATGATTACGTGTGTAACCAAGCGAGTGAAGGTTGCCAGCGTGTGGCGTTAGATTATGATCTTCCCGTTGTCTTTGGTGTGTTAACAACAGAAAATAAAGCGCAAGCTCTGGCGCGTGTTGGCGGCAAGCATGGCCATAAAGGCAGTGATGCAATTGATGCTGCGTATGAAATGGTGTCTGTGTTAAAACAAATTTCATAAATTCTCAGCCAATTTCGATACTTTTTCAGGCCGGTAGTCTACATGCTGCCGGTCTTCACCAGTCTCCCTTTTTTTGTATTATTATTTTAAATAATAATACAAAGGGGGGTATGTATGTTTAATCAAAAAAATGCAAAGATTTTATCAGTGTTGTGCTAATAGGCTCAAAATTTTCTGTGAGTAAGATGCTGCTGGAAAAAAAAGTGGGTGAAGCTGTGCTAGAGAAGCCTCACTGTTTTATGATGTTAGTTGAGTTTTTAAGGTAAGGGGGGTAACCCGCTGAGTGGGCTACATGGACTGTTTGAGCGTAGCGATTGCGAGTACGAGCGCTTAGATCAATCCAGGCAAGAGCGCCCGTTAAGGCGCGATTTGTTGGTTAATGACGTCTTTTGGGTTTCTTACGCTTCACATGGGCCATGAGTTTTCGCTTGCGGCGAATCTGCGTGAGGTTCAGATTTGGCTTTGTCTCTTTAAACGGGTTGTCGCTGGATTTAAATTGAATTTGAATCGGCGTGCCAACCAGTTTCATGCATTTTCTGAAATGCCCTTTTAGGTAACGCACGTAGCTGTCCGCGAGTTCTTTTACTTGATTACCGTGAATAATGATCATTGGCGGATTGTGTCCACCCATGTGTGCGTAACGTAGTTTAATTCGTCGACCACGAATCATTGGCGGCTGATGTGCGGTGATGGCGTCTTCTAGCCATTTGCTGAGTTGGCCAGTTGTGGCTGTGGCCATCGCGCTCTCATAGGCTTTATCAACGGAGTCAAATAAGTCGCCCACACCGGTGCCATGCAGTGCTGAGATGAAATGGATTTTTGCAAAGTCGACAAACTTTAATTTGCGTTGAATTTCGTCTTTGATGCTATCTTTTTGCTCTTGAGGTAGGTTATCCCATTTGTTGATCGCAATCACGAGTGCGCGACCACTGTCTAAGATGTATGAGAGTAAAAATAAATCGTGTTGTGACACTTCGCCGACTGCATCGATCACCATGATAGCAACGTTCACTTCATTGATCGCTTGCAAGGTTTTAACGGCGGAAAACTTTTCGACCGTTTCAATTACTTTGCCGCGACGTCTTAAGCCGGCGGTATCGACTAATGTATATTCCTTTCCGTGACGTTCTAAGTCAATTGAGATGGTGTCGCGGGTTGTGCCTGGCATGTCATAAACGATCACGCGGTCTTCGCCTAGCATGCGATTGATGAGTGTTGACTTACCGACGTTAGGTCTGCCTACGATCGCCAATTTTGTGCCTTGTGATTCAGGGAGTGGATCACTGTCGGGTAGCTCTGATAGCACATCGAGAATTAAGCTGCTGATGCCGCGACCTGTCGAAGCTGCAACGGGATGTGGTTCACCCATGCTTAGTGCGTAAAAGTCAGCGGTTGCAAGGTCTACAGACTCGCCGTCAATTTTATTCACGAGCAAATGTACGGGTTTGTTCTTGGTGCGAATGAAGTTCGCGATTTGTTCGTCGGCTCCTGTGATGCCTGATTTGGCGTCTACAAGGAATAAGATAACGTCAGCTTCTTCAATCGCTTGTTGCGATTGCTCGAGCATCAACCCGTCGATACCGGTATCGTCATGTTCGCCGATCCCGCCGGTGTCGATAACGATATAAGCACGATCACCAAGTTTGCCGACGCCGTATTGTCGATCACGCGTGACGCCAGGTTCATCGGCAACCAGAGCGTCACGTGTTTTAGTGAGTTTGTTGAAAAGGGTAGACTTGCCGACATTGGGTCGACCTACAATAGCAATGACAGGTAACATAATTAGCTCGTTCGGTACGCGATAACGTATCCGTTAGTTGTGGTGACGTAGAGTGTGTTGTTCACAACAAGCGGTGTGGCTAAAACGCTTTTGCGTGATGCCTTAATGCGTGCTACGAGACTACCGTCATCGGTGGATAGAAAATGCAGGTAACCTTCCTTGTCGCCAACAACCAGTGTGTTGTCGTTATAAATTGCCGGCCCAGAAATGTTCCGGTAAAGCAGGGCGTCTTGTTTCCAGTCGGCGGCGCCCGCTTTCTGGTTGAACGCTAAAATGGAGCCGTCCGCTTCTGAGACAAATACGCGATCATTGTTTGCAGCAATGCCTGAAAAGGTTGAAATGGCGCGTTGCCAGTTTGTTTGACCGTTATTCATGTCGAGCGATGCAACGTTGCCTTGATAGCTTGCAGCGTATACAACGCCGTCTTTTACGATCGGGGTTGCGTCGATGTCTACCATGTTGTCAATGATGTTGCTGCCTTCAGGAGAGGCAATCGGTGTTTGCCAGAGCAAAGAACCGCTGTCGATATCAATGGCGGAAATTTTTCCGTTTGAAAATCCTGCGATAAGCGCGTCGTTGTTGAATGTGACGCTGCTGCTACCGCGTAAGATAAGGGATGGAAGATCTTCTTGGTAATGCCATTGTAGTTCGCCGGTCGCGACGTCTAATGCGGTGATTTGACCGTCAATCGTTTTGATAATTAAGGTGTCTTTAAAGGTCGCTGGTGTGGCTAGGATTTCACTCGGAGCGTCTGCTTCCCAAACCTTTACTCCGGTGTCTTGATTGAAGGCCGCCACTTTCGCGTCAGAGGTGCCAACGATAACGAGTCCGGCATAAGCTGCTGGGCCTGCGGTGATAGGCAATTTAGTCACGGTGCGCCAAGCGCTTTTACCGGTTTCGGCGTTAAAGGCAGAGATTACACCTTTGTAATCTGCAGCGAAGATGCGATTGTTTTCATAAGCCGCAGGTAATTTTAAATATTGTTTTCCAACGCCGGCGCCGCTTGAGGCTGACCAAAGCTGTTGAACGTTTAACTTGGTGTCTATTTGAGTTAACGCCGTCGGTGTGGGTGCATTGTCTGTACCGTAGCTGTTACAGCCAGAGACAAATAAGCAAGTGGTCGCCAATACAGCGGCAAATAGATTTTTTTTCATTATATTATCCTTCTATGCTATCCACGTTTTGTAATTTCATTGTGAGAAACGACGGTGGTGTGATGCCTTGGTTGGTGAGCGTTGAGATGGCGTTTTTATAAGCGGTAATCGCGGCGGGTTTGTCACCTTTGGCAAGATAAGCGTCGCCTTTGGTGTCTTGTGTTAACCCGTCGAAGGTTTTGTTGTCCACAGTTTTCAAGAGTTCCAATGCAGCGTCTGCATTGTCTTCAGCGATGTAAATTTTAGCTAAGCGAACACGTGCTGTTTGTTTGATGGAGGTGTCTTTCGCGCTATCTAGCACCCATTGCAAATGTTTTTTCGCTTCGGGGAACTTGTTTTCTGTGATGTCTATTTTCGCGAGTGTCATAGCAGACCAGAGTGCGTAAGGTGTGCGCTTATACGCTGAGATAATGTGCTCGGCTTTTGTGCGGGCATCGTCAAGGTTATCTTGTACGAAATCGTTGAGTACGCGGGTATATTCGAGGGAGGCGCTTTGGGAGATGCGTAATTGGCGTTTTTGCCAGTAGCCCCAGCCAAAGCCAATAGCGAGTGCTAGCACCACGCCGATGATGAAAGAGGGTCCATAATCACGTAACCAGCCTTTTAACTGTTCTAGTTGTTCATCTTCTGACTCAGGTACGTACATTGAATCTCTCCCTATATTAGATTGGGCGCCATTATAACCCTAAAGCTTGTAGTTGATAAAGCCATATGCTTAGATACCAACTATAAATCAACCTATGGATGAGTGTATTTTAATCAAATGAAAGATAAAATCCAATGGCAGGCGATGCCGAGCATTCAACAGGTCAATAATAGACAGTGCCACCTCTATCGCCTGCGTATTCAGGAGGGGGATTCTAGGGTTGCTGAGTGTCTGCAAGTCCTTGATCCTCAAGAGAAAGCCCGAGCAGATCGAGCGAGTAATCAGGTGGAGCGATTGCGGTTAATATTGGCCAGAGGCATGCTGCGCCAGCTGTTGGCCAAATACTTGAATCAGACGGCCAAATCCATTCGGTTTTTCTATAATTATAAAGGCAAGCCGCAAGTCTCGGCACCGATCATGTTTAACCTATCTCACGCGCACGACACTATTCTTTTTGCGTTTGCCGAAGAGGGCGCACTGGTCGGGGTTGATGTTGAGTACGCGCATCGCTCGCATAACTTGTTGCGCATTGCGAATCGTTATTTTAGTGAAGAAGAATATTCCTACCTTGTCCACTTGCCACCGGGCGAGATCGAAACCTGTTTTTATCACATTTGGACACAGAAAGAAGCGTTTGTGAAAGCGCACGGTCAGGGGTTATCGTATGGGCTTCCGTCTTTCACGGTAAACAGTAATCCAGAAGATGGCGCAGGCTTGGTCTGTGTTGATGAGCATGTCAAAGAAGCCGATGAGTGGTCGCTAAAATCATTCACACCTTTTGATGGCATGGCAGCCGCGGTTGCGATACGAAAATTGGGTGTGGTTTTCGAAGGGTTTGATTTTAGCGCGCCGTGATCTCTGCCTTGATGTTGGTGCTTCGTCATTCCGGCCTTGATGTTAGTGCGTCGTCATCCCGGACTTGATCCGGGATTCATGTTATTAAAACTTAGCAAACAATTCCTGAAGCGAGATATTTTCTTGCGGGGACTTTTCACGTAAATGTTTTAGCGTGACGGTGTTTTTTTCGATTTCATCATCACCTAAAATGATTGCAAGCTCAGCACCGCTATTGTCTGCGCGCTTCATTTGGTTTTTCATGCTGGTGTTGTTGCCAACAACCAGGTTCACGCCGTGCTCGCGTAGGTCTTCTCCAAGCTGCATCGCAGTGATAAGCGCTTTATCGCTTAATGGAATGATGTAGGCTTGCAAAGGATTTTCTTTTTCCAAATTTTCTAACATTAATGCAATGCGTTCTAAGCCCATCGCAAAGCCTACCGCTGGTGTTGATTTTCCACCGAGTTGTTTCACCAAGCCATCGTAGCGACCGCCAGCACACACAGTGCCTTGCGCGCCTAAGCTTGTCGTCGTCCATTCGAAAACGGTGTGACAATAATAATCTAAACCGCGGACCAGGCGCGGATTGATGACGTATGTAATGTCGAGTTCGTCAAGAAAATGTTGAAGGTCAGAAAAATGTTTTTTCGATTCATCATCCAAGTAGTCAATCAATGAAGGCGCTTGTGTGATGAGATTTTGCATATCGGGATTTTTGCTATCAAGGATGCGTAATGGGTTGGAGTTAAGACGACGTAGTGAATCTTCATCTAATGCATCTTTGTTTTCGTTTAAATAATCCATCAACGCCACGCGGTGTGCTTGTCGAGACTCAACAGAGCCCAGCGTGTTGATCTCTAGTGTGACAGCATCGCTTAGCCCTAACTTGTCAATTAAGCGCTTTGATAACAAAATCAGTTCTGCATCGGTATCAGCGCCAGGCAAACCAAAGCATTCTGCACCCAATTGGTGGAATTGACGGTAACGTCCTTTTTGCGGGCGTTCGTGCCGGTAAAAAGGGCCCATATACCAGAGACGTTGGATTTGATTGTAAAGCAAACCGTGCTCGATACCTGCGCGTACGCAACCTGCGGTGCCTTCTGGCCTTAGCGTTAAGCTGTCGCCATTGCGATCGTCGAAGGTATACATTTCTTTTTCGACNNCAATATCGGTCACTTCGCCGATAGTGCGTTTGAAAAGGGTGGTGGACTCAACAATCGGAAAGCGGATTTCGCTGTATCCATATTGCTGGCAGCTGGTTCGAATGAGCGATTCGATATGTTGCCAAACCGGTGTTTCGGCTGGCAAAATATCGTTCATTCCGCGTATGGCTTGTAGTGTTTTATTCATGGAGCTATCTTAGCCCACTTCAGTCTATTTTGCCAACGATGCGACGCTTAGCTTTGTGCGGCGGCCCGCTCATGTGCGACCTTGATTTTAAAGCGACGTTTGGTTCTGTCCGCAAATTCTCCAGCAAGCTGGCCGCATGCGCCATCAATGTCACTGCCGCGGGTGCGTCGAGTATTTGTGGTAAGACCTGCGCGTTTTAAAATCATGCTGAAGCGATCAATCGCGTCTTGGCTTGATCGTTTGTAGCGTGTATTTGGAAACGGGTTGAACGGAATCAGGTTCACTTTACAGCGAATGCCATTCAATATGCGGATGAGTTCTTTGGCGTGCTGTGGTGAATCGTTCACACCATCTAGCATCACATATTCCATTGTGACATGCCGCTTTTTCTCGTTCTCAGGATTGAAATATTCTTTGCAAGCGTCAAGTAACACCTTGATAGGGTATTTCTTATTAATAGGAACTAAAATATTTCTGAGT
>DKOI01000031.1:0-32396 GCA_002469885.1 Legionellales bacterium UBA7366
TACATCAGAAGAAAAACACCGTGATCGATTAGGTTTGTCGTAGCCCGCACAAGAGAACGAAGTGAACGCCTGCGGGGTTTAAATTAACACATGTGTTGAGGCGCTCCGCGCACTTCCTGCAGGCTACATCAGAAGAAAAACACCGTGATCGATTAGGTTTGTCGTAGCCCGCACAAGAGAACGAAGTGAACGCCTGCGGGGTTTAAATTAACACATGTGTTGTAGCGCTTCGTGCACTTCCTGCAAGAAGAACGGGGTTTATTCCAATTCTCCCTGCAGATCCAGCCATTCATTTTCAGCAGCGTCTAATGCCTTTTTAATGCGCGTCTGATCCTTGAGAACTTTCTGTAGCTTAATTTTATTCTTTTCATTTTCATAGAGTTCAGTATCAAGCAAGGTATGCTCAATTTCAGATAAGGCATCTTGATGTTTAGCAATATCTTCTTCCAGTGCTTTTATCTTTTTAATAAGCGGCGCCTTGTCTAATCGAACCTTAGCTGAGCTTTGCTTGTCGCTTTCTGATTTTTCTTTTTTAACCTTCGCTTTTTTCTCGCGGCTGAATAACCATTTACCGTAGTCCTCGAGATCACCATCAAACTCGTGCACTTTTTTATCGTGTACAATCACCAGTTCATCGCAAGTGGTGCGGATCAAGTGCCTGTCATGTGAAACCATGACTAAAGCACCTTCATAGGTTTGCAGTGCTTCACATAATGCTTGTCGCATATCAATATCTAAGTGGTTAGTAGGTTCATCGAGTAAGAGTACGTTTGGTTGTTGCCAAATGATTAAAGCTAAAGCGAGCCGTGCTTTTTCACCGCCTGAAAAATGATTGATTGGATCAAAGGCCATATCATTTTTAAAGTTAAACTGTCCTAGATGGTTTCTAAAATCTTGGTCTGAGGTTTTCAGATCAATATCGCGTAAGTGTTCAATCGGGCTTCTGTCATTGCGTAAGTGATCTACTTGATGTTGAGCAAAGTAACCCATTCTCATATCATCAGATTTCTGTTTGCTTCCACTGAGTAATCCTATCTCTCCTGCAATGGATTTGATTAACGTCGACTTACCTGCGCCATTAGGCCCTAGCAAGCCAAGTCGCATATTAGGTGTGAGTGTCAAGTTGATATCATTAGCAATAGGTGCGTTGTCATACCCAATTTCTGCATCACGCAAATACATTAACGGGTTGGGCATTTTTTTAGGCGTTGGAAATGAAAAGCTGAAAGGTCTGTCCACTTGCGCGCAGGCGATGATTTCCATTTTTTCAATCGCTTTCAAGCGACTTTGGGCTTGCCTGGCTTTAGATGCTTTATACCGAAATCGGTCCACGTATTTTTGCATGTGCGCTTTCTTCTTGACTTGTTTCTCATGCATGGCTTGTTGAAGGCTGAGTTTTTCAGCGCGCATGCGTTCAAAGTCAGAGTAGTTACCGGTGTAGAGTTCTAGTTTTTTATTGTCAATATGCACAACATGTGTTGCCAGTTTATCGATAAACTCTTGATCGTGTGAGATTAGCAACAAGGTGCCGTTGTAATTATGCAACCATTGCTCTAACCATAAAATGGCATCTAAATCTAAATGGTTAGTCGGCTCATCGAGTAGGAGCACGTCTGAAGGCGCCATCAGTGCTTGCGCGAGGTTTAAGCGCATTCGCCACCCCCCTGAAAAACTATTCACGGGCTGATCATGTTCGTGATTACCAAATCCTAACCCTGAGAGTAGGGCGCTTGCGCGTGATTTTGCTGTGTAACCATCAATGTGACCGTAGTCTGCATAGAGGTTTGCAATGCGTTCACCGTCATCATCTTTTTCGGCTTGGACGATTTTCGCTTCAATATCTCGCAAACGTGTATCGCCATCAAGGGTGAAATCTACAGCTGACTGTGTCAGCGCGGGTGTTTCTTGTGCTACGTGAGCCAAGATTAAATGTTTTGGAATGTAAAGGTCGCCACCGTCGGCTTCAATTTTGCCAAGCAACAGTGAGAATAAGCTGGTCTTTCCGGTGCCGTTAGCGCCGATGAGTGCAATGCGTTGGCTGGCATGTAAGGTCCAATGGACGTCATCGAGCAAGGTTTTTGTGCCGCGTCTTAGCACGGTGTTTTTAAGTATAATCATCTTTGTGAGCTTCGCGTTAATTTCATTTTGCAGGATTGTATCATATATTGAACTGCGCGTTCTTAAAAAAAACAAACAAGGATTACAATTCGATAACCCTATTAAAAATATCGAATTTCATTCATGGTTCGCCCGTTTGAATCTGGTATATTGCTAGCATTAGCGCTATGATACGACCTCTAATAATAACTAAGGGGGCACTTATGCTTACTCAAGATACAGGACGTCAAACACGCAAGGAGCAAGCCGCTGCCGCGTGGAAATTCATTTCAACTCATTCAAACCGTCAGAAATTCACAGCAGGCCTTATTGGCTTCTGGTATTCGGTCATTCAAAACCAATGGGAAGTGAGCACCGATGCGCACGTGATTCCGGGTACGCATGTTGCAGTAGATTGGGGCATGTATGTTGGCCAGGTTTTAATGTTCACAGCAATTTGCGGATTTACAGGCAGCACCTTAGACCGTTCACGTGAACTTAAACAAGGCGCCGGTGTCGCTGAAGATACTCAGCCATGGCGTGAACGTTTAGCGCAAGCAACCAGTTATAAAGCAAAAGCTAAAGTGCTCGCTTTTGATGTGTCACCAAAACACCTATTGGGTGTTGTCACAATGGGTGCTCAGTTTTTTAATCCCCTCATGTTGCATACCTTATTTTCAGGCGATCCTGAGCCAGGAATTTCAAGTGGCCAAGGCGTTTATAAAGGATTTAAAGTAGTGTGTTTTCTTTCGGCTGCCTATTACACAGGCTATGTGTTGGCATCTATTGCACTTAATATGAAATTTGCAAAAGCGCAAACTGAAGCTAAATTGGATCGTGATTCTTTTCTAGGTGCAGAAGATGATGTTCCCTCAAATGGTGATAGCTTGAATGTGAATTTAATCGCCCAAGAGCAAAAAGTTCCAATGCGCGAACGTTTGGGAAACAATAAGATGAAGATCTTATTGCCTTTTTCTTACGTAACGATGGCGCTAATGTTGGATCTGTGGATGATGACAACAGACCGCCCGGCAATTGGTGGAAACAGTTCAGGCAATGAATTGGCGTTTATAACCTACGCAACTTTATTAGCAATACCTGCGATGGTTGCAGGCGCGACTGCGGATACAACGCGTCGGAATATGACAATAGCGAATGTTGAAGAAGTGTCTAATCCACTAACTAAAACCAGGATATCAAAAGCAACAATGGGTTTTGTGGCGTTGTGGGCACTCAACACAGCGTGTGCAGCAACAACAATCGGGTTATTCACCCCGGGTGTTGTCGTTCCAGATATCCACAATGACAGTGATGGGGCACAATACATGTGGAAGATCTTTTTATGCGGTACAATGCTTGCGACGGCAGCAACGAGTGCAGTTGTTCAGCGCACTGTCTACACTGGCGCACAATTGCTGTCAAATAGCATGGTCGGAAAGCTCGGTGCGCGTGTTCGTCGTTCCAGTGATGAGGAATATGATGACCAAGCAGCTATAGAGATTACATATGATCAACCACCTACTAAACCAACAGCTTTATAGGAGTAGCGATGCGTTTATCGGCAATTGTCTGTATGGCAACTAATCGTGTGATTGGCAAAGACAATACCTTGCCATGGCGGTTGCCTGCAGATTTGCAACATTTTAAAGCGGTGACGATGAGTCACCCGATTATTATGGGTCGAAAAACGTATGAATCTATTGGCAGGCCTTTGCCTGGTCGTCGTAACATTGTGGTGACACGTGATGCGAGCTATCAGGCAGAGGGTTGTGATGTGTTTCACTCACTTGATGACGTGTTTGCAGCAGTGCAATCTGAAAAAGACGTTTTTGTGATTGGCGGTGCGAACATTTACGAAACCTTGATGCCTCGTGTTGATCGTCTTTATTTAACGATGGTGCATGCTGAGGTTGAAGGCGATGCTTTTTTCCCTGAGGTTGAAAGCCAGTTCACTGAAATCTCACGTGTTAACCATAAGGCTGACGAGAAAAACGAATACGATTATAGCTTTATCACATTTGATCGGGCTTAACAAAGAAGGGTCAGTTCAACCTGACCCCTTTTAGTATTATAACTCGTCATCATCCACTTCAACATCAATCGCTTTAGCAACTGATGTGCTGCTCATAGGTGATTGTTGAAATATTCGATTTGTCACATTGAGGCCTTGCAATAAGTTAAGCGCTTCATGAAGTTGGTAATCCTCTTTCGCTAATGTAGAGGCGCTATTTTGTTCTGCAATGTGTTTCTCTAATGCGTCAGGCTTATCTTCATCTTTGCCTGCAAGGTGATCGTCGAGCGTAGATTCTGTTAGCTTGCTCAATGTGACCTTGTCAGTTTCAGTCTCTGCAATTTTTAAATCTTCCACAATGATATCCGGCTCAATGCCTTTTGCTTGAATCTCACGACCCGATGGCGTGTAGTAGAGTGCCGTTGTCAGTTTGATCGCGTGGTTTTTATCTAAAGGTAACACGGTTTGTACGGAGCCTTTCCCAAAACTCTTTTCACCCATGATAACCGCACGATGGTAGTCTTGAAGTGCGCCTGCAACAATTTCCGAAGCAGAAGCCGAGCCCCCATTAATCAAGACAACAATCGGTGCGCCTTTTAATAAATCCCCAGTTTGTGCATGTGCATACATATCTGCACCGGGTACGCGTCCTTTGGTGTAAACAATTTTGTCATTATATTTATCTGGATTGTCGCTATCTAAGAAGGTGTCAGCGACGTCGATTGCAGCATCCAATAAGCCGCCAGGATTGTTTCGTAAATCCAACACCAGTCCCTTTAAGTTGCCATTTGCCTCGTTTTGCAAATTGTTTATTGCCTCAACTAAATTCACACCTGTCTTTTCTTGGAACTGTACAATGCGAACATAGCCGTAATCACCTGCTAGCATTTTGCTTTTAATGCTCGCAACGGTGATGATGTCTCGTGTCAGTGTAAACTTCAGGGGTTCAACACTGCCTTTTCTTAAAATAGTCAGTGTGACATCAGTGCCTTTCTCGCCGCGCATCAGATCAACCGCTTCGCTGAGCTTCATGTCTTTCACGGGTTTGCCATCAATCTCGGCAATGAAATCGCCTGATTTGATGCCAGCCCGATAAGCGGGTGTGTCATCTATAGGTGAGACCACTTTAATGAGTCCGTGTTCGACAGTGAGTTCAATACCAAGACCTGCAAACTCACCGTGGGTGCTTTCCATTAATCGTTGGTAATCTTCATCATCTAAATAAGCGGAATGAGGATCTAAGCCTTCGAGCATTCCTCCGATGGCATTTTCAAGGATTTCTTGATCCTCTAACTCATGCACATAAAACTCTCGGACTTGAGCGAGTGCTCGGCTAAATCGCTCAACTTCTTCTTGAGTCAATTTTGAGCCTTCAGCGAAACTGACATTTCCAAAAAAGAATAGTGTGAAACATAATCCGATTTGGCAAAGTTTTTTTATTGTGTTCATATTTTTACCTCAAATCCGTGCTTTTAATTAAGTATAGACGGTTCTGAGGGTTCTGCTTAACGGTTGAAAATTATAGAATTTTCAGCAAAGATTGCCCTGTCATTTCGGTTGGTATGGCTAGGCCTAGGAGGGTCAGTATTGTGGGTGCGATATCGGACAATTTGCCGTCTTCCGTGGTCATCTCAGCGTTGCGACCGATATAGACCAGTGGAACGGGTTCGCTGGTGTGAGCGGTGTGAGCTTGGCCTGTGTGGGTATTGTGCATTTGCTCAACATTGCCATGATCAGCGGTGATAATCATTTCTCCACCGACGGCCTTTAAGGCGCCGTCGATACGGGAAAGGCAGGTATCAATCACTTGGCAGGCTTTGACGGCAGCGTCAAAATCCCCTGTGTGCCCGACCATATCAGGGTTAGCGTAATTACAGATAATCACGTCATATGTTGTTTCTTCTATGGCTTGCACCAATTTGTCGGTGAGTTCTGGGGCGCTCATTTCAGGTTGTAAATCGTATGTGGCCACTTTCGGTGAAGGAATCAGTAGGCGATCTTCATTCTTAAATGGGGTTTCAACGCCGCCATTAAAGAAGAAGGTGACATGCGCGTATTTTTCCGTTTCAGCGATACGCAGTTGACGCAGATTCTGATCGGCAAGTACCTCCCCTAAAACGTTTTTAAAAGATAGCGGTGGATAAGCGCTGGGTACTGGAAAGCGTTCATCATATTGGGTGAGCGTAACAAAATCTTGAATATTCGGCGTTTTGGCTCTTTCAAAGCCTGTGAAGTTTGGATTGGTTAGCGCGTTAGTAATTTCTCTGGCGCGATCTGCGCGGTAATTCATAAAGATAACCGTATCACCATCTTCAATGTTGATGGCTTGTTCGCCTTTGTCATGGATGCTGGTGGCTTTCACAAACTCATCAGATTCATCGCGCGCATAAGCCATCTCGAGTCCGGCAGCCGCGGTAGGGGCTGAGAATTCCGATTGACCTAGAGCCAGTAAGTTATACGCTTGTTCAACACGTTCCCACCGGTTGTCTCTGTCCATGGCATAGTAGCGACCAATGATTGAAGCAATTTTTCCTTTTCCGCAGTTAGAAAATACCGTTTCCATTTTTTCAATAGATGCCAGCGCGCTTCTAGGGGGGGTATCACGACCGTCTAAAAAGGCGTGCACATAAATTTTTTCAACACCTTTTTTATCCGCCAATTGAATCATTGCATGTAAGTGTTCTTCGTGAGCATGAACGCCGCCTGGGGAAAGCAGACCGAGAATATGGAGGGCCTTGTTGTTTTTTGCTGCTAATTGGGCAGCGTTTGAAATGGTATCATTATTTTCAAACTCTCCATTGTCGATGGCGGTCTGAATGCGCGTGAAATCTTGTGGGACAACGCGACCTGCGCCTATGTTTAAATGGCCCACTTCAGAGTTTCCCATTTGACCTGGTGGTAATCCTACGTGATGACCTGAGCCGGAGATTAATGAGGTTGTTTCATTTTTCCAAGCATAATCCCAAAAAGGTGTTTCGGCGTGAAAGATAGCGTTACCGTCAGTGTTGTCGCTGTGTCCCCATCCGTCGAGTATAACAAGTACGATTGGTTTTTTGGTCATGATGATTCCTAATGATAAATTATAGTAAGCGGCGCGCAATTTTTCCGATTGTTTCGGTCATTTTTTCTCGCCAAGAACGTAGCGGCCAATTGAGTTTACAAATTTCTTCTGAATGGGTTAAGTCATCGAGAAATTGTTCTTTTATTTTAGCGCAAAGCGGTTCCACACGCGAGAGCAGAACAATTTCGTGATTAACAAAAAAGCTGCGATAATCCATGTTAGCTGTGCCAACACAAGTCCACTTGCCATCGACCACGATCGTTTTGGCATGCAGCATGCGAGGCAGGTATTCATAAATTCTAACGCCGGCACGAAGCAAAGGGGTATAAGCCGCTCGCGCTGCCCACTTGGTAATGCGAATATCACTTTTGTGAGGAACGAGAACGCGCACATCCACGCCACGTTCAGCTGCAGCGATAATGCCACGCTGTGTGCGAATGTCTGGCACAAAATAGGGTGTGGTCAGGTAAATATATTCTTTTGCGTTTGGCCAAATGCGATTATAAAGATAGCGCATATGACGTTGATAAATTTTAGATTCGCCTGGGGCGAGTGCAACTGAGCGACGTTTTTTCCAGGAAAATTTTATGTGCAGGTGGCTCTTCCAAAAATTTTCAAAGGTGCGAGCGGCATCAAGAATAATGGGTTGTTCAATTGAGATGTGAGTGTCTCGCCAATGTTTTTCACCGTAGGCTTTAAAGGAGCTTTGCTTGTGGATGTTAAATCCACCAAGGAACGCCTTTTTTTCATCAATGATTAACAGTTTTCTGTGGTTGCGCTGATTGTAATGAAAAGGGCGGCGCCAGCTCCAGTGATGGAAGAATCGAATCTTGACGCCATTTTTTTTGAGAAAGTATCGCATCTCTCTGGAGAAATAAAAGAAGGAGCCTGCAGAGTCAATAAGTAGGCGAACATCAACGGCTTCTTTTGCTTTTTCGCTGAGGGCTTTAGCAAAATCCCAGCCAACAGAGTCAGAAGCAAAGATATAACTTTCCATCGTGATTGATTTTGTTGCCGATTGTATGGCTTTGATCATGGCTTCGTAGAGTTGATCGCCGTCAGTAAAAATTTTTATATTATTGTTTTTCATTCTAATAGCTAAAATGTTTGATGGTTTCGCCTTGGTCGCCAATATCTCTCATGCTTTCAATGCCGATTTGTAAATGCATCTCAACAAATTTCTTTGTGACGACTTTGTCAGATTTTTGTGTTTTTACGCCCTCTGGTGTCATTGGGGTGTCGGAAACGAGCAAGAGCGCGCCGCGGGCAATTTGATTGGCGTGACCAACAACAAAAATGGTGGCGGTTTCCATGTCAATTGCCATGGCAGAAAGGGATTTAAGATAGTCTTTAAAGTCTAGATCCCATTCCCACATGCGACGATTAGTCGTGTAAACAACGCCTGTGCGGTAGTCTACATTTCGGTCTACCAGTTTTTCGGAGACAAATTTGTGGAGTTTGAATGAGGGGAGGGCTGGGATTTCAGGAACAGCGTAATCTTCGCTCGTGCCTTCACCGCGAATAGCGCCAATGGGTAAAATAAAATGGCCAATTTCAGAAGAGCGTTTTATGCCACCGCATTTTCCTAGGAATAGAACAGCGCGAGGATTTCGGGCGACTAGAAGATCCATGATTGTTGCTGCATTGGCAGATCCAATCCCGAAGTTGATGATGCTCAAACCATGCTTGTTTGTGGCCGTTTGCATGGGCTTGTCTTTGCCCGTTATTTTGCAATCATATTGCTTTGAAAATTCATCAACATAGTGAGAAAAGTTTGTGAGTAAAATGCAGTCAGCAAGATCATCAGGCTCAGCGCCTGTGTATCTAGGTAACCAATCGGTCGCAATTTTGTGTTTTGTATCCATCTTTTATCCCAATTTCTAGCTATATGATAACGCAAATAGGTCGAAAATGCGCCCAAAAGTGGATTATTTAAGATCAATATCAAACTTAATTCCCTGAGCCAGTGGGAGCTCATCACTCCAATTAATCGTTGTTGTTTGGCGTCGCATATACGCTTTCCAAGCATCAGACCCCGCTTCACGACCTCCGCCTGTGTCTTTCTCGCCGCCAAATGCGCCGCCTATTTCAGCCCCAGAGGTGCCGATGTTGACGTTAGCAATTCCACAGTCACTGCCTCTGGCTGAAAGAAAGATTTCAGCATGTTGGACGTTCTGCGTGAATATTGCAGAAGAGAGACCTTGTGGTACAGCGTTGTGTTCAGCAATCGCTTGGTCAAGGTCGCTGTATTTTATGATATATAAAATGGGTGCGAATGTTTCGGCTTGGACGAGGGGGTGATCATTTGAAATATCGGTAACCAAGGTAGGCTCGACATAAAAGCCTTTGCGATCTATCGTGTTTCCACCAGCAATAATGGTGCCACCATCAGCTTTGATGGTTTCAATGGCTGCGCAGAAATTGTTGACCGCGCTTTCATCAATTAATGGGCCCATGATGTTTTTAGGATCCAAGGCATCCCCAATGGTAATTTGGCGGTAAGCGTTACTTAAGGCTGAAACAAATTCGTCATAAACATCTTCATGCAAAAACAAACGACGTGTTGAGGTGCAGCGTTGTCCTGCAGTGCCGATCGCACCAAACATAACGGCAGGAATGGCGAGATGACAATTTGCGGTTTCATCAACGATGATAGCATTGTTGCCGCCGAGTTCTAGTAAACTGCGGCCTAAGCGCTTGGCAACCAATTCACCCACATGACGTCCAACCGTGGTAGAGCCTGTGAATGACATGAGTCGTACGCGCTTGTCATTTACAAAACTTTCCGAGAGCTCTCTTTCGTCTGTGATAAAAAGAGAAAACACACCGGGGCAATTTATATCTTCCATGACTTCGTTACAAATTTTTTGCACGGCAATCGCGCATAAAGGTGTTTTGGATGAAGGTTTCCAAACACAGGTGTTTCCGCAAATGGCTGCAATGAATGCGTTCCATGCCCAAACGGCCATCGGAAAGTTGAACGCAGAAATGACGCCAACAACCCCCAAGGGTTGCCATTGCTCATACATTCGATGTTCAGGACGTTCAGAATGCATAGACAAACCGTAAAGCTGACGCGACAACCCAACAGCAAAGTCAGCGATATCTATCATCTCTTGAACTTCGCCGTCGCCTTCTTGTTTGCTTTTACCCATTTCAAGTGCGATTAGAGATCCCAGTGAGTCTTTGTTGTTACGCAATTCTTCGGCAATGCGCCTGACCAGTTCGCCGCGCTTAGGTGCAGGCAGGTTACGCCAGCATTCAAAGGTGTCTGTGGCGTTCTTCAATACGGCTTCATATGAAGCCTCAGTTGCGCATTTTACTTTAGCAATTAATAGCCCTTTGCTTGGATTGATGGATTCTATTAAATGCGAGGTTTTTAAGTCGATTTTTTCAATCGACCCTTGACTAACACCGCAATTAATCTCATCTAAATCTAACTCATTTAGAATCTGGCTGGGTTTTCCAATGTCAAATAGTTTTAATAAATCCATAGATCACCTCTATTTGGGTTCGTATATTTTTCCGAAAGTGGTGTTAGTAATGTCGTTTAAATTAAAGAATTCTTGTTGAATAAACCCGTGATATTTTTCGGGGTCTGACAAGACTAGGCTGACGATTGCGGCCAAGCTGCTTGCTGTTGTGATTTGAATTGCGCCCCAACGTTCGCCATCGATATGGTCGGAATAAATTTTCTTTAAATAGCATTCTTCGATTAACACATTGTTTTGTTTGCCAACCACTGAAACGTAGACGATGACAACATCTTGGAATGTGCGAGGGATGGCATTTTCCAAAATGCGTTTGAGTGTTTCTCTATCTTGGTTGAGCTTCAATCCATTCATTAGCATTTTGATGGTGTCGCAATGTCCTGGATAGCGAATGGATTTGTAGGTTAGGTTGTTTGCTTTTCCTGAGTAAGTGTCAGCAAGATCCCCGAGGCCGCCTGAGGTGTTGAAGCATTCGTAGGTCAGTCCATCGATTGAAATAGACTCCAAGCCTTCTAATGGTTGAAGTTCGACACGTTCGCCGTGTTTGATTCCGTGACATAAATTTCCGTATTCATTGATCAAGCCATCCGTTGACCACGTGAGGGCATATTTTAAAATGTTGTTTGGTGTTTCAGGTAGTGCGCCTACGCGAAGTTTGACAGTGTCGAGGGAGTCAAAGCTTTTCATAATGGAGTTTGCAATAATGCCAATGATGCCTGGCGCTAATCCGCATTGTGGAACGAAGGCTTGTTTTTTTCCTTGGGCGAGAGCGCGAATTTTTTCAGTAATCTCGGTGTCTTCTGTTAAGTCAAAATAATGACAATGAAATTGATCGGCAATCTCAACGACACGCATGTTACAAAAATAGGGGAGACATGAGATAACCGCATCAATTTTGTGTTCAGTAAAAAAAGCCGTTACGCCTTCTTTATTGTTGATGTCGAGGGTGTGACAACTGATTTTTTCATTTTTTTGCAGGCGCAAATTATCAGGCTGTGAAAAATCAATATCGGATATGTGGACGTCATAATCGTCTTGGCTGGCCAATAAGGTGGCGATCAGAGAGCCTATTTTACCTGCGCCAACAATGAGTATTTTTTTCATTGCGCATCCTTTTATTATCTCCATTGAACTCTTATATTGTCCTCCTTTTGCGCTTTTTTCGCAATTAGGGAAAACGATGAGTATTTATCGAGCACATATCAGCTATAAAACAATAGGTTAGGGTTGTTCTGGGCTGGCTTAGTCGGTAATAGACTGTTTTTTGGTGTAACCCTTTACGCTAAAGAGCTGGCGATCATTACCAAATTTGTTTTCATCTAACCGTAACGCTGACAAGCGTTTTCCCCAGACACATCCCGTATCCAAGGCAAAAATGCCGGGTTTGACCTCGCGATTTTCATGTTGATTGACTAATGAAGCCCAGTGGCCGAATAGAATTAAGTCGTCAATTTTTCTGTGCGGTGCAGTGTACCAAGGGATGCAATCTTCAGGTGCGTGAGAGCCTTTCTCAGTGAGGTTGAGTTTTCCATCATGATCACAGTAGCGCATGCGTGTGAAGTGGTTGGTAATACAGCGAAGTCGTTCCCAGCCTTCGAGGTCTTCGGACCACATTGATGGTTCATCACCGTACATGTTTTCTAAGAAGCCAGCTATTTTATCGCTTTGTAATACGGATTCAACTTCTTTGGCGTGTGAGAGTGCCATTACTCTGTCCCATGCAGGTGCAATACCGGCGTGTACGAGAATGCTATGGTAGCGTTTGTCGTAATACATTAAAGGTTGCTGAGTTAGCCAGTCGATCAGTTCTTTTGCATCGGGTGCGCTGAGGATAGCGTTCAGTGAGGCGTCTTCAGTCGTTTTGATGCGATGGGCGACACTTAAAAAATACAGGTCATGATTCCCTAAAACCGTTTTAGCGTTGTCACCTAGGCCTTTTATAAACCTCAAAGTTTCGAGTGATTTCGGGCCGCGATTAACGAGGTCGCCTGTAAACCACACGTTATCTTCTTCTTTGTTGAATTGAACAAAGCTGAGTAAGTCTTGTAATTCATCAAAGCAACCCTGGACGTCACCGATAACATAGGTAGACATAAATTTATTCCTTTAAATTATTGCAAATACGTACAAACTCTTCGACACTCAACGTCTCTGGGCGAGCTTGTGGGTCGATGTCGAGAGCGCTAAGCTCTTCGCTACTGATAGCGTTTTTTAGACTGTTTCTCAGTGTTTTTCGACGCTGAGAAAAAGCCATTCTGACAATGTCGTCCAATGCTTTTTTATTGTTAGCGACGAATGGTGGGTTTTCATAGGGTGTTAATCGTACTATTGCGGAGTCAACTTTAGGGGGTGGCGTAAAAGCGGTAGGCGGCACCTCAAATAAATTATCAGCTTGGCAATAATATTGCAGCATGATACTTAAGCGACCATAATCTTTTTTGCCAGGTTTTGCAGCCAAGCGATCGACCACTTCTTTTTGTAACATGAAATGCATGTCAAGAATGTCGTCGCTATAGTTTAGTAGGTGGAAAATGAGCGGCGTTGAAATATTATAAGGTAAGTTGCCAATCACACGCAGTGGGTTGTTAGGTTGAATTAAGGTGTTGAAATCAAACTGTAAAATATCACCTTGATGCACAGTGAGTTCACCCAAATCTTTGCAAGCAAGTTGCAGCGGTGCTATCACGTCACGATCGAGCTCTACAACGTTAAGTTGTTTGGATAATGGCAGAATCTGGGTTGTAAGCGCGCCGAGGCCGGGGCCAATCTCAACAAGATTATCAGTAGGCTTGGGGCTAATGGCATAGACAATTTGGTTTATCACATTTTCATCAGTTAAAAAGTGTTGGCCAAAGCGTTTTCGAGGCGTGTGTTGCGCGATGTTGGTCATTAAAGTCGTCTAATTTGCTGGATACAAAGGGAATTGTACCTTATTTTCTCAGGATTGCAAAACGGATCGTATTGTCTTGTGAGTATTGGGTATCCCGGGGCGGCCCCGGGACAATGTTGGCTTGATTTATGCGATTTCGGCTTCTGGCTCGCGAACGGTTGAAATCAATTTTTTCGCAACAGATTCAACTTTCGCAGGGTTGTGTTCATGATGGATGTAGCGAGATTCCATGATGACACCACAGTAGTTGTATGGCTCTTTTAATAAGAGTGTGCGCGTAAGCTCAGGATTCACCGATTTTAAGTAAATATCTTCGCCATCAAAGATAATCTCTTTGAGTATGACGTTGTCTTCGTCGCCAGCCTGAATAATAACAAAATCAGTTGAGGTTGGTGGGATTGAAGGGTCGATGATCAAGACTGTGTTTGGGCGGAAAATATGACCATACGCATTGTTTTCAATAGTGAGTGCGTAGCTCATAGGACTTAGGGGTAAGTCGCTGGTGATCCAGCCCTTAATGTCGTGTCTTGGTAAAGATTTGCTGGTGGTCCAGTTATGTGCGTGCTTCCAAGAAATTAATGGAACACGTGAAATTTTGGCGGTTGACTCTTCTTGGTCGCCTGAGGCGTGATCGATAGGGAGAGGCTCATCACCGAGAAGTTGGCTAATTGAAATGCCAAAGTATTGAGAGAGTGGTCGCAATGATGATGCTGTTGGATTAGCCGTTGTGCAAGCGCGCATACGGGCAATTGTTGTTAGAGGGACGCGTGTTTCTTTTGCGAGTTTCGCATCGTCTATTTCGCACTCGGTCATTAAGCGTTTTAACACTTGATTTAGTTTGTGTCCTGATTTGGATTTTGGGGTGCGGTCCTCAGAAATATCCATCATTAGTTCCCTTTCCTTTTTTTGCTCACGTTGATTGTATAGCTTATTTCGCAATTGATAACTTCAGCGCGAAATGATGCTTCCTTGTGGGCCATTTAGCACGACCTCTAGTTATAAGATCATAATTTAACAGAAAAAATAATGTTTGGCGATACTTTTTCGTTATGATTTTTCATCTATTACCTCAAGCGTTGCAGGGCAATTGCTGCATGCATTGCTGCAAGAATTGAAAGATTAGGAAACAATGAATGCCGGATTGAGTAAGCTGTCTTTGTTATATTCGAGAGGCGTTTCTTCGTCAAAAACTAAAACCTGTTTCCCTGCTTCTCTTGCTATGATATCACCTGCGCCGGTATCCCATTCCATTGTTGGCCCAAACCGTGGATAACATTCGGCTTTGTTTTCAGCGACGATGCAAAACTTTAAAGAACTTCCCATAGGAACGCGTGCGATCTCGAAGCCTTGTGTTTCTAAACTCTTAATATAGAGGTTTGTTTTCTCGCAATTATGTGAGCGAGAGGTGACGACATTATAGGTGTTTTTTTGTGAATCAGATGATTCTCGAGCCAGTAGACGTCTAGCGCTGTGTGCTTTATCACGCAAGAAAGCGCCATGTCCTTTCTTAGCGAAATAGGTTTTTTTCAATGCTGGCGCGTAGACAACGCCAAGGACGGGTTCGCCCTGGTCAATAAGCGCAATATTGACGGTGAATTCATCGGTTTTGTTAATGAACTCTTTGGTGCCGTCTAGGGGATCAATTAACCAGAATTTTGACCACTTCTGACGCTCACTTCGGTTAATTTGGTCTATAGATTCTTCAGAGAGAATAGGAATGTCTGGTGTTAATGCGGTTAGAATATCGCAAATAATTTTATTGGCAGCAAGGTCGGCTGTTGTCACGGGTGAGCCATCGTTTTTAATCTTAACGTTAGCGGTATCTTTCTTGTAAATGTCTAAGATTTTCTCGCCCGCAAGTGTTGCGATGTTGATAATTTTTTCGATATCCATATTGCATTCCATGTCATGAATCTGTATTCCACAGATGCTTCATATTAAGCGATCATTGGTGGCGATGTAAAGCGCGATATTTTATATATATGAATCGTGCTGGTTCTGAATAAAAGATAATGAGATAGCAACTGATTAGAATAAGAGGTAAAATTAAGAGAAGACAAACAAAAGTTTCCTACCATCAGGAGAGATTTCATGTTGCCCGAAATTGATGCGATTAACTCGCAGAAAATGTTGCGCGCCTACGGTTTACGTTCCGCGCTTTTGTTTTTTTTTGCGGGATTGATAACGGCAATTCTCTATTTTTCAGCAATTGCGATCACTTTAGATTTTTTTCATTTTCACTATGGCGTGGCGGTGACTGTGGCTTATACCGTTGCAGCGTTGTTTCAATTTTTGTTCAATCAAAAGGTCTCTTTTGATCCCAGCGAATCACCGATAGTTCATCAAATGAGCAAATATGTCGGCATGATTTTTATCAATTATCTTACGACAATGCTAGTCTTGCGCATCTTTGTAAACCATATGGGTGGCACACCTTATGTGGGTGCAATGATTGGCTTGTTCATCACTACACCGATGGGGTATGTCATGTCCCGTTATTGGGTGTATCGCTAACCCGCTATCGTCTGCTGAGTCGATTTAGAAAAGCTATAAATCCCATTAGACTAATCAATTGATTAAGCTCTGCCGCCTATCCTAGAATGAGTAATGGATCAAGCGTGTTGGCACGCTACTCAATATTAAACAGTAAGTTAGATAAGGAGTAGATGGTTGTATTGATTTTACACTATTAATACGGTAAATTAATGACCAATCTCGCAGGTCTGCGCAGTTTACATCAAAACCGGGGGGCTTATAACGATGTTATCACAAAATGGGAAAACGACGGCGCATGTGCGTCAATTATTAGTGAAAAAGGATCTTGTTCAAAGTGATGCATTGGTTGAGCTCGCAGCGCTGGGTAAGCTAGAGGTGACCAATGCCAACTATCGTGTAACAGTAGATAATGAGCCGAGTTATGTGTATCGCAAGGCTCGCAAGCAATGGCCTCCCTTTACTCGTCAAGATGAATTAAAGAATTTATAAGTAGCTAAGTCAGCTGGCGTGAATACGGGTGTGATTCATTTTGATGTAGAAACAGGAAATCAGCTTTCCTCTTTTTCTGTGAGTTCAGTATCAGCCTCTACAGCATTTTTTGTGGAGCCCAGTAATTTGGAAAAAATTTCAAGCGCGTTATTTCAATTGAGTACAAGCAAGAGCAAAATGTCGATTGATTATCCGCTATTAGAAACAATTAAAAGCTCACTTTCGCGTGTTCCTAAAAAACACCTTTCGCAGCTCGGCAAGGATGAAAAAGTGGTGATGGATTTAGCGAAGTCATTGTTGGGTCAAAATTAGTGCCTTCTCATAATGAAACTTACCCCCATAACTTTATCTTTGATCGAAAAGCCATGACAATGCTTTTAGTAGATTGGGAATATTCAGGCAATAACGTGCCTGGTTGGGACTTGGCTTTTCTGTCAGTTTCATCAAAGCTCTCTCAGGCCCAAGATAAAACATTATTGTCGGCTTATGTTGATAATAAAATGGCGAAGCACTTTTATGCTGCAAAACCTGTGGTGGCTTATATGTTGGCGGTATGGAGCGCAACACAATTGGCTTATGCGAAAGGGCCGTCTGAGGAAAAAGTAAAAGAACAGAAATTTCGAGACGACCTAAAGTTAGTTTCGTCAAATGTAACAACGTTTTTTTCAACGGCTTTAAAGATTAGCCCGAAGAAAGGATTGGTTGTTAGGTTGCCTTTCACTCAAGAAGTGCCTGAAGAAGAGAGATGTAAAACAAAAGATTCTAAGCCTGCGCCGTTACAGTTTCGGTGTTAGTGTTAACCCAATTAATATATTCGTATCCACTGACGGAATCAGGGTTGGGTAATAAGCTGAGTGGTCTATGGTAAAGAATTTTTTAAGTTCGGTTAAAATCTCATGCGGAACGTTGCAATGTTCACGTGCGATGAAGGGCGCATAGGCCGTGTTGTAGCGTTTTTCAAACGTGCGTTGCGATGTGATTTTTCGTAGGGTGCGATGCAGTAAGCCGCCTTCACACGGAATCACTACGAGTAGCTTACCTTTTTCTTTATTGCAGACGCGGTGCATTTGAGCAACGGCTGCAGGCAGGTTGGGTAAATGTTCTAGCACGTGCGATGCAATAATTCGATCGAAATGGTTGTCATCAAAAGGAATGTGTTCTTGGCAATCGCCCACGCAGGTGTTGACTGTGGGGAAGCGTTTTTTGATTGAGTCTGCCATGTTATCACGGAGTTCAAGGGCGACATAATTTTTCAGCTGTTCTTCGTTTAAGTGTTGTTGCGCAATGTGTTCGCCTAGTCCTGCGCCAATTTCAAGTGTTGATTGAAAATCTTTAGGGCTGCAAGACTTGGGGTATCCGTGATTAAAAAATTCGAGAACGCGGTACTTCCATGACGTACCAAGCTGCTTGTGCCAATGTTTCATGAAGTCATCGTTTATGTCTTTTTCCTTATCAGAAAGAGGGGTGATTACTTTTGGCCACTTAGCTGTTTCCATCGCGAGTATTTCCCTTTATTGGGTATTCTGTTCCCAGGCGGGGATTGCCGCGCCAGCAGGGAATAATGCATTAGCTTTTGCGAGCACTTCTGATGATTGAAGTGCGCTAATGAGTTCTGCAACATTTTTATTGTGAGCGTCTTTAGTGCGTACAACCAGTAAGTTGGCATAAGGAGAGTCAGCGCCTTCAATGAAGAGAGCGTCTGCTTTAGGCGTGAGGCCAGCGGGGGTAGCATAGTTTGTGTTGAGCACAGCAATCGTCAAGTCGTTGAGTGTGCGAGGTAGCAGTGATGCGTCCAGTTCTTTAAAGCGTAGCTTCTTTGTGTTTGCAATGATGTCAGCAGGTGTTGCGAGCAAGCCGGCGCCGGGTTTTAAGGTGATGAGGTTGGCGTCTTGTAATAATAAGAGCGCGCGGCCTTCGTTTGTTGGATCATTAGGAATGCCAACCAAGCTATCGCGTTTTAGTTGGGCCAGTGATGTAATTTTTTTAGAGTAGATTCCCATAGGGTAGATAAAGGTTCGTGCAACAGAGGTGAGTTCGTAACCTCGAGCTTCTATCTGTGTATCAAGGTAAGGTTTGTGTTGAAACATATTCGCATCAAGACTGCCTTCTGCAAGCGCAGTGTTAGGCTGTATGTAATCGCTAAAGGTGATGATGGTGACGTCTAAGCCATAGGTTTCTTTAGCAACGATTTTCGCAGTTTCCATTAAGCTTGTTTCTGGCCCTGCAATGGTGCCTACTCGGATTGAGTTGGCGGCGTTTGTTTTTTCTTTTGGTGAGCATCCAGCTAGAAATACAGTAGCAAAAAGAAGCGTCAGAATTTTTTTCATGTGTTAAACCTTAATGTTAGCGTTTCGCCAGTAAGCGTTTTGAGAGTTGATCGCCAAGCATTTGTATAACTTGAACAATGAAGATTAATAGTATGACTGTTTCAATCATAACAGTGGTGTTGAAGCGTTGGTAACCGTAGTTGATCGCCAGCGCGCCTAAACCACCGCCGCCGATTGCCCCTGCCATGGCGGAATAGCCAACCAGTGTGATCAGTGTTAATGTGAGTGCGTTAATGATGCTGGGCATCGCTTCTGGCAGTAACACTTTGGTAATCATTTGCATTGCCGTAGCACCCATTGCGCTAGCCGCTTCAATGAGGCCTTTATCTACCTCATGAAGAGCCGCTTCAATTAATCGGGCGATAAAAGGCATTGCCGCTAAGCTTAATGGAACAATAGCTGCAGTTGTGCCGATAGAAGTGCCCATGATTAAGAAGGTTAATGGAATAACCGCAATCATTAATATGATGAAAGGGATGGAGCGTGTGATATTGATGATGGCGCCCAGTGTTCGGTAGGCTAATGTGTTTTTCCAAAGCTTAGGGTTGCCCGTGCAGAATAATACGATGCCTAAAGGAACGCCCACGATGCTGCCAATTACGCCGGAGAGCAGTGTCATGTAAAGGGTTTCCCAGGTGGCGTGTGCTAATTCAAATAACATGATGTGTAATATACCCCAGCTGCTCTGTTTTGATCTCCAGTGCTTTTAAATGTTTGATGGCGTTGTTTATGTTGTCATCTTCGCCTTCAATTTTGATTATCATGATGCCTACGGGCCTGTGATGAATATATTCAAGGTTGGCTTGCAGGATGTTAATGTCAACATGAAAGCGTTGGCAGGTGCCAGCAATGATCGGTTGTGATGTAGATTCATCGTGAAACCATAAGCGTATGACAGGCGCATTCTTGTCGGTTGATTCAGTTTGCAAGCGTTGGGCTAATTCTTTGGGCAAATCCTGTCGGATGCTGCTTGCAATGAACTCTTTGGCGATGTCGGTCTTAGCGGCAGTAAAAAATTCAGCCACAGTGTTTTCTTCAATAATTTTCCCGTGCTCTAAAATAGCAACACGATCACAGATATGTTTGATAACTTGCATGTCGTGTGTGATCAATAAAATTGTGATGCCGAGTTGATCTCGAATTTGTTCTAATAAATTTAAGATGGATAAGCTGGTTTGGGGATCAAGAGCCGATGTGGCTTCATCACACAATAGGACTTTGGGATCGCCTGCCAGTGCGCGCGCAATTGCGACACGTTGTTTCTGACCGCCACTCAATTCAGAAGGATAATGCTGTCCGCGGTTTTCTAGTCCAACCAAGTCTAGTAAGGAGGTGACTTTCTGATGGATGTCGTCTTTACTCATGCCGGTGAGTTCGAGTGGAAAAGCGATGTTATCAAACACTGTGCGTAAAGATAGCAGATTAAAGTGTTGGAAGATCATGCCGATGTGTCTGCGGCTGGTTCGTAACGCTGAAGGTGATAAGTCGCAAAGAGACTGCCCGTCAACCTTGACGTGGCCCTTGCTAGGCCTTTCAAGTAAGTTAACACAGCGGATTAATGTGCTTTTGCCTGCGCCGCTGGTGCCAATAATGCCCATAATTTCTCCAGACTTCACTGACAGAGAAATGTTATCAAGTGCGGTGATTGAACCCGTTTTGGTGCGGTAGGTTTTTGTGACTTCTTTTAGATCTATCATCCAAGCAGGCTCTCGTAAAAACTCATAATAGCAAACATGAGCAGAATAATGCCACCAAAAACGTTCAATTTATGTGTTATTTTATCACTCAATCGATGTTTTGTGCGGTGTAATAATGTGTTGATCGATAAGACCCAGCTTAAGGTGGCAACGGCTACGCCGAGACCTGCAATGGCTAATGCGTGTGGCTGTTGATCATTGGTCAGAACGATGTGTGAGCTGACAGAGCCCCAAAAAATAATAGTGATAGGGTTGAGTAAAGTTAAGCCAAGTCCTTGCAGGTAATTTTTGAGGATTGAGGGTGGGATGGCGGTGTTATCCGTGGGTTTTGCCTCTTTTAACCGTAAGGCATTAACGCCGAACCAGGTTAAAAATAATCCACCTATGATGCCAACCATTTGGATCATTAAGGGAGTTTGTAATATGGCGAGGGCGCCTAAAGCAATTAAGACGAGGTAAACAAGATCAGCGGTGCAGGCGCCTAGTCCAAAGCCAATGCCGAAGCGCGTGCCAAAGCGTAAATTGCGTCGGGCAATTTCCACATTCATGGGGCCGATCGGAACGGCGGCACCGTAACCTAAGAGTAGTGCGAATAAAAACGATTGCATCATAGTGGAAATCAGTCTTTGTAAAGGATTCGAGAGTGTAAAGTTAGGCCCAATTAAAGTCAATGAATACGCGACCTATCAAAGGGTCCAGGGCTTTGATATCATGCCTTTATAATGAATAAAAATTTACGGGGATCTCATGAAAAAAATACTCTTTATTGTGTTGGTTTTAATCTCGAGCATCGCATCGGCCGAATCTGAGCGCTATGTGAATATCAATTTCGGTACCGGCGGTATGGAAACACCCAGGCCTGATTTAAACGATAATCCGGGTGGGTATGAATATCGCGGTGTCTTAGGCCGTTTGTCAGCAGGCTACCTCCTTGGTGATGACATGCTGTTGGTTGGGGGCGAAGTGGGTTATGCAAAATACGCTGACAATAAATTATGGTTTGGAAATAATGAAAGCGACAGTTTAACCTTTAAAGGTTACGACGTAGATTTGCTGGCCGTCGCGCAATGGCGTTTTGATTCTTACTTAAACTTTAAAGCCAAAGGCGGCTTTGATTATGTGTATCAAGAATCGGTTGCAAACGGATTAATGAATCCAGGGCTGGAAAAATCGCACGGCAAAATTTTTCCTGAAATTGCGCTTAGCACTGAATACGCTTTTGAAAGTGGATTTACAATCAATGCCGCTTATCATTATGTGTATGGCGACAACCCTGATGCGGTGACAGGATTGGCTGATCAGAATGCAGCAGGTGTTAATAAAATTGCGTCGGTTGTTATGTTGACCGCAGGTGTGGGCTATAGGTTCTAATAATTTAATATAAAATAAAGAAACAATACAGGGGAATGGAGTATGCAAAATGGTGTTGATATCAGTGCGCAATTAAAACGTGAGTTCAAGCGACGAAGCCAGTGGGGTGGTTATGTTGATATCCACCCATCAATAGGGCCTAATGATCAGCGTCAACACCGTTGGCAATTTCGAATGTCAATTAGGCCTACGCAAGCCAATCTAGAGAAAGCTGTTAACGCACTATCAGCCGTTGAGCTATTGTGCCAAACGGCGAATCGACCCATCTTTAAAATTATCTCGCCAAAAGTCCTCGGTAATGGCCGGTTAGATCTTAATGGTCATTGGGATGCAACACGTGCGTTCATGGAATCAAAAGAAAGTAAGGCTTCACTTGCTAGCATGGATAGAGATCAACGCGGTAAAGAAATTTGTGTTTATATGGAGTTTGATAGTCACAAGCAAGACTATCAATTCACGCGTGCGCATTATAAAAAAATAATGTTAGATTTATGGAAGGCGATGCAAGATGCCGGTGTTGAGTATGGTTATGTGCATCCTCCGCAAGATGAAATAGCGGTTAATGGCGACCGCGCTAACTTGCCAGTAACACCGTTTTTCTATAGTGCGAATAAGCCGTACATGTCAAATACGGTGCAAGAATATAAACAACTTTTCCATGAGCTTGTTCGAGGCGAGACGCTTGAGAGAAAACAACTGTTGCCGACAGCTAGGCACGGTGTTATGCAGCATACGAAAGCGAATCCTCAAAAGTTTAAGGATAACCCGCTATCGGGTTTGAGGATTTCATTTAGAGATTTGCGGCGTGCGGGAATAAAATACCCTGTAGCGACAAAGGTGTTAAGTGAGCGCATTGTTTATCATGCAGCACACAATGAGGTTGTGGGTGATGAGTTTGCGAAGGACTTTCAAAATTTAGTTGCTAAAGACTACAGTGAAATTGGGAAAGAGGTAACAACATCATGGTCGAGGTTAAAGTCGCAACTGAAGTTGCTTGAGAAAAAATTAAGGAATACGTTTTCAAAGTCTTTCCTAGCATTAGTTGAAGATGCCGATGCCTTTCGTTGTTTCCCAAGCTGTGCTGATACTTCTGGCACAAATTTGTTGGTGCTTTACAGGCCGTTATTGAGGTGGGCTTTTAAGAGCGGTGATCAGGGTGCGCAAGTCAAAGTGCTGAAGCATTTAGAGAAAGCCTTTAACCACGAAAGGCAAATGTTGCTCGATGAATTTCAAGCAAAGAACGTAGTTGCGTTTTTCGTGGAGCAAGGTATTTGTAAATCGATAGAAGACATTTTAGTGCCAATTGATTTTTCAATCATTGAAAGACCGATTGAATTGCTTGCGTTGTATCGCCGTTTAACGCATTTATTGCATGAGAAGGCGACATTGAAACGCGCGAAGCTACAGTTACTTCGATCAGAATATTCCACAAACTTTTCAATGATTGTTGGTGCCTTATCAGGCAGTGCCTTATTGGTATTGTTATATTTTTCATTGGTAAAATCAGAAAATTTAGCTCACGGTGTGTTTGGCTATATTTCCGAAGAGCTAGGTTGGGAAAATTCTGGAGTTGCTATTTTTATTGGTCTTGTTACAACGAGTCTGTTGGGTTACAGTGTTGCGCATTATGAAAAAGCATTTGTGTTGCCAAAATTACCTGAAGATAAAGCTATTGCCTGTGTTTCTAAGTCGAGTAGAGCTATACGAGTGATTGGGGCTGAGCTGGGGATGGTTGCAGGACTGGTCATAGGCGGTTTTATACCTTCAGACTACACCGAAGCTGTTCAGATTGGTGTTAGTGTGTTGTGTTCAATGTTGGGTTATAAGCTGGGTACAGCTTTGTCGACATCCAGTGTGTCTTGTTGTTGTTTGTTTTCGTCAAAGAGTAACGATTCAGTTGACATGGATTCGTTATCAGGCCAGAGAAGTTTACAGGCTGGACTCTTGGAAAGAGAAGGTGTTCCTCTTTCTGGTCGGTTTGTGAGTATAGTGTAATGAAGGTGCTAGCAGACAAGCAAATGCCGGGTGTGCACGATTTATTTTCCGCGCATGCAGACGTTGTGACGACATCGGGTCGTGATATAGGTAATGATGATTTGTCGGACGTTGATATTTTATTGACGCGTTCTATTACGTGTGTTGATGAATCACTTTTGAAAAACACGCCTGTTAAGTTTGTGGGTTCTGCAACGGGTGGCGCTGATCATATTGATTCGCGCTATTTGGATGAATGCAATATTCCCTGGTCTGTTGCACCAGGCTGTAATGCAGCGTCAGTTGCCGATTATGTGTTGAGCTGTGCGGTGAGATTACAGCTCGATGGACGTTTGCCAATGAACCCTAAAGTGGGCGTGATAGGTGTGGGGCATATTGGAAAACAGGTAGTTCAACGATTGTCAGTGTTGAATGCTAATGTCGTTTTGAATGATCCATTACGTGCAGCATCTGAGTCTGAATTTTCGCATGTTGCATTAGAAGCGTTTTCGGACTGCGATTTGGTTTGCGTGCATACCCCATTAACCAAGCAAGGCGAGTTTTCCACCTATCATCTCATTGACGATATCTTCTTAAAACAATTAAAGCCAGGATGTGTTTTGCTGAACGCTGCACGCGGTGCGGTAATAGATTTTTCAGTGCTCAATAATTCGGGTGATCATTTGACGTGGTGCTTGGATGTCTGGGAAGGTGAGCCTGAGATTGATTTAGAGGTGTTGAATGAAAGTTATATTGCAACGCCACATGTCGCAGGTTACGCCGTTGAGAGTAAACTGCGCGGTACGCATATGATTTATGAAGCAGCATGCCGTGCGTTTGGATGGGAATTGCCATTGCCTTTTTCATCAAGCGGTGCGTCCATTGATTATTCGAACGATGCATGTCGCTACTCCGTGTTAAGGGTTTATGATCCGATGGTTGATACGATGCGCATGAAGCGCGCGCTCACGGAATCAGGCGTTGATATTAAAAAAACATTTGATCGTTTGCGGATGGAATACCCTGATCGTCATGAGTTGGGTTTGTATTAGCGTGTTTTGATTTTGATGGATCCCCGATCAGGTCGGGGATGGCGGGTGTGAGTCTTTCCGGAATCGCAATGAGCGGCAAAGCCGCGAAGCGATATCCGGAATTCAGTATGATTAAGTGCGCGTAGCGCTCTTTTCCAGGTGGCGCTCTAAAGTAATGGTGTTATTTAAGAGCGTGGCATTTGGGATTAAGATGTGTTTGTCTTCATTTAGAAGCAGTGTGTAGCGCAGGTTAACTTCCAACACTTTTCCGGTGAAGTCTTTTCCTGAAATGTTGTCACCGATCCGAAACGGGTGGTAAAACAAGATCAACATGCCTGCCAGCATGTTCGCAATAAAATCTTTTAAAGCAAAGCCAACGGCGAAGCCTACGAGTCCTAAGCTTGCAACCAGTGCGCTAACATTAATGCCGGCGGTGCCCAGTGCTGTGACGAGTCCGATGAGTATAATAATGGTTTGTGCAGTTTTACTTAAGAGGCGCAAAATACCGTGTGGATTGTTAAGTTTTCTGAAAGTATGTAATGTGCCGTATTTAATTATTAACGATAGCAAGTAGAAAGTGAGAAAAAGCACTAGGCTAGTTAGCACTTTAGGTGCAAGATCGTGGGCTTGGTTGCCCAGCGTGGACCAGAGCATCGGAATGTCGTAAGTAAAAAAAGACATCGTGTTTCCTCGTAATAAAACGCTGCACACCATTGGGTTGGTGCACAGCGTGTTTATTGTTTTATACGCCAGTCGTTTCTTTTTTAGGCAGTTTAATTTCACATACCGTTTCAAACAAAATGGCAGACACTTCATACGGATCAGCATTTGCGCCAGGGCGTCTATCTTCAAAGTAGCCGTAGCCCGCTTCAGCAACCGTGCGTGGAATTCGAATGGAAGCCCCGCGGTCAGCGATACCAGCAGAGAATTCAGTGATCGGTGCTGTTTCATGCAAACCGGTTAAGCGAGTTTCCAAGCCTAAGCCATACAACTTAATGTGTTCGTTGTGGCGGTTTTTCAAGCGCTCAACAGCGCTGTGGATTGCTTCCATGCCAGTTTTGGGGTCGCGTGTTGCTTTGGTTGAGAAGTTAGTGTGTTTGCCTGCGCCATTCCAATCACCTTTGATAGGCTTTGGATCTAGTGAGACTGTGATGTTATAATTTTCGCCTAAACGATACAGTATCCAGCGTGCTAACCAGAGGTGGTCACTGACGGTCAGTGGGTCTGGGCTTTCGCTGCTGATGTCACGGTAACCGACTTGAAATTCCCATTGGCCTGGCATGACTTCAGCATTAATGCCAAAGATCATGAGCTCAGCATCGATGCAAGCTTGTGTATGTTCTTTGACAAGGTCGCGTCCGTATACTTCATCCGCGCCAACCCCGCAATAAAATGGGCCTTGTGGTGCAGGGTAACCGCCTTGTGGCCAGCCGAGGGGTTGGTTACCTTTAAATAGCGTGTATTCTTGTTCAAACCCTATCCAAGCATCATGTTCTCTTCCGCCGTTATCGAGCATTTCGCGTAAGCGAGCGCGTGAGTTGGTTGGGTGTGGTTTGCCGTCTGGGAGGAAGACTTCACAAAAGACGAGGTAATTCTTTCCTGGTGATGTTGGATCTTTGATGAGTGTGACGGGTTTAAGGGTGAGGTCAGAGTCGTGTCCACTAGCTTGGTAAGTTGAAGAGCCGTCAAATCCCCAATCAGGTAAGTTTTTGATCTTCATTGGGCCGCTTGGGTGTTCGATCATTCGTGTCTTACAGCGCAATTTTTTTGTTGGTGCACCGTCCATCCAAATATATGTGACTTTAGAAATATCCATGAGAATATTTGCTCCCGCTTTTGAGTTAGATGATAAAATTCTGTAAGTTCTCTACTATAATGTGTAAGCTTTTGACCTGCAAACTTTATTTGGGGCGGCATTAGAGACCGTTCTTTAATTGGTCACCCTTGGGTCGGAGATGCGAAATGTTAAGTCACTTCCTTATTGCTGAACATAATTTTTTGGGAATGTTGGGCGTCACCCTTGTGTTGCTTGCGTTCTTTTTGCTTCAGTTAGAGAGGCTTTTATCGAACAGTTTGCTGTATTCATTGATGAACTTTATCGGTTCAATCTTGATCTTAATCTCTCTTTACTTTACGCCCAATATCCCCTCTGTTGTTATTGAGGTTGCCTGGTTGTTGATCAGTGCGATGGGACTAGTGAAGTATGCTCTGCGGAGAGAATAGGTGACAGTGGTTCTTCCGCCAGTATCGGTGAGAAACATCGTCGAGACTGGAATGAATATTCAACTAGTGGTGAGGATTGAGATCGTGTGAGTTGTCTAGATTTTCGAAGAATAGGTTTTTTTAGAAAAACCCCTGGCGTTATTTCGGGGTTGCCTATGAGGTAACTTTCAACAGGTGAAAAGGGGCTTGTAGGACGCGTTTTTTGAGTCAGGTCAGACAAGATATCTAACCAGCGCCGCTGTTCTTGCAACGCCAAATCAAGAAATTGAGCATAGTCTATTGTGGTGTCTGGTTTGTCAGAAAACATAATTTTTTCGAAAGAGGTTATGCTGTTATTGAGTTTCTTTAACGTGCGTTGTGCAATTTCTATTTTTTTTATTGGGGTGGATGCATTGACTAATAGGCGAAAGGGGTTTGATTGGCGAAAAGCTTCTTGACGTTTTTTAAGCGTTATTTCTTTTTGGTCGGGTGTTTTGTTTTTAAAAGACATAAGATCACTCCTGTGATGTTTGGCACAATTACAGATTCCCTGGCTTCAATTTTTTTGATGCGTCTTTTTTATTATCGAACGATATAAGTAATGGTATATCAGAATTTAACAGGCGTCAATCAGGTCGACCGATACCTTGTTCATCAAAGAGTTTGTGAGGAAGATATGTTGAGCATCTTTTAGGGATGAAGCTGGGAGTGTTCTGCAAGTGATGTTTTCCGTTTCAATAATGTTGCTACGTATTATTCCAGGCAGTGCGCCGTCATCCGTTCTCGGCGTATATATCTTTCCGTCAATGTTTAAAAAAATATTCGCACAATGTGCACACGCAATATTCGCTTTTGTGTTTTTTAGTATCGCAAACTGAGCGCCTTTTTCTTTTGCGTATTGCGCCGCAACGATATTGTCAAAATAGTTTAAGGTTTTGTGTTGGCTTGTTGGAGAGTATTCATTACGACGAATGTGATCGACAAGTATTGCGGTGCTTGTGTTGAAAGCGGTTAAAAGTTCTTGTGCAGCAATGAAGTATTGCGGGATCATTTTTTCTGGCGGCAAAATGCCTCGCGGCCCTGGTCCTCTAGTGAGTGTTAAACGAATGCTGGCGTTGCTTAAGCCATTTTCTTTTAGAAGTGTTTTCATCATATGAAGCATTTGAGGGTAAGAGAATGGTAACGGAATTGAAAAAATTTTAGCACTTTTCTGTAAGCGATTGAAATGTTTTTCAGCATATTGGATAGTGTTGTTATCAACGCGTAAAGTTTCAAATAAGCCATCGCCCAAAAGTAGGCCGCGATCTGTTATTGTTGCGATTGGGTCGTTGGCATTGTATAACTTTCCGTTGACAATTATTTTCATTTTTTGATGCTCAAAAAATTTCTCAACAGCGGGTAGCCGTGATCGGTGAGCACGGACTCTGGATGAAATTGAACGCCAAAGACGGGCCATGTTTTATGTTGTACTGCCATGATTTCATTATCAGCACTGTGTGCTATGCGCTCAAGGCAGTCGGGAAAATTATCGTGGCTTAAGACGAGCGAGTGATAACGCCCAACGTTGAGCGGGTTAGGGATGCCGGTGAAAAGTGATCGTGCGTTATGCGCAATGCGATCGGGTTTTCCGTGCATGGGTTTTATTGCGGGCACAACCTTCGCACCAAATGCAGCGCCTATGGCTTGATGTCCAAGGCAGACGCCTAAAGTGGGAGTTGTCTCGCCAAAGTGTTTGATAATGTCTACACAGATGCCGGCTTCTGTAGGTGTGCAAGGACCGGGAGATAATACGATGTGGGTGGGTTGTAATTCGTGGATGGCTTCTATGGTAATTTTATCATTTCGGACGACATGTGATTCGGCGCCCAGTTCGCGTAGGTAGCGATCTAAGTTAAACACGAAGGAGTCATAATTATCGACAACAAGAATCATGCAGTCTCACGCTCTCTTTCAAGTCGTTTGTTGATAGTGATTTTGGCTTCATCGGCTAAGCTGTTCCAGTTGTTAACTTCTTCAAAGGTGCGGCCACAACCAATACACACGTCATCGCCGATTGCCGTTGAGCAAATACCGATGCAGGGTGTGTCGATGAGTGAATCTTTGCCAAGTGGGTTCATGTCATTTCCTGTTGTTAGCAGAAAGTTGCTAAAATGTAATAAAAAATAATCGTTAGCGTAGCCGCTACTGGGATGGTAACCACCCATGACATGAAGATGTTGCGAATAACAGTGATGTTAAGTGCGCCGATGCCGCGCGCTAATCCAACCCCTAATACAGCGCCCACTAAAGTTTGTGTGGCAGAAACGGGCGTGCCTGCGCTGGTTGAGACGATCACGGTCATTGCTGCGGCAAGGGTGGCGCAAAATGCGCGACTCGGTGTTAACGCGGTGATGCCGCTGCCAACGGTTTCAATGACTTTGCGACCGTACATTGCGAGACCTGTTACAACGCCGACACAACCAAAGATGACTGTCCAGAGTGGGAGTGGCGGGTCTTGTACGATTTGACCGCCATGCGTATAGACATTGATGATCGCAACCAATGGGCCAACTGAGAGCGCAACATCATTAGAGCCGTGCGCAAAAATCATAGCGCAAGCGGTAAAGGCCATTAAAACGCTAAACATTTTTTCGACATAGACAAATTGCTCATGATTTTTTTCGCCATTGGGTCTAGGCAGTTGGTTGATGATGAGCGTGCCCAGCAAGATAACAATGATGCCGCCGCCCAATACGATAGCCGTACTTTGTTCTGTGTCAAAATAAATGCCGAAGTGGTGTAGCCCTTTTAAGACCAGCATGACTGATAAGACGATACCAACGAGGAAAAGATAGAGGGGCATGAAGTAGCGTGCGGATTGGTAGGGTTCATTGGTGGCGAGTATGGATTTTTGGATGGCTTTAAATAAACCGAACGCCACAAAGCCCGCGATTGCAGGTGAGAAGATCCAACTAAGCGCAATGAAACCCACTTTTTCCCAGTGAATGGCGTAGGTGCCAATGATTAAAACGCCAAAGCCAACAATGGAGCCAACAATCGCATTGGTGATCGAGACAGGCATGCCAAGAAAACTTGCGATTAACATCCAGGTGCTTGCGCCTAGTAAGACAGCAAGCATACCGTGAACATAAATTTCAGGCGTTTGTGTTAATAAGTCGGTGTTGATGATGCCTTGCCGAATCGTATCGGTCACGTGTGAACCACCTAAGATGGCGCCGGCAAATTCAAAAATAACAGCAAAAATAATGGCTTGTTTAACAGAGATGGCTTTCGAACCCATCGCCGTGCTCATGATGTTTGCAAGATCGTTCGCGCCTACGCTCCATGTCATGATAAAGCCAATGATGCAGGCAGCGACAACAAATAATAAACCTAATTCCATAATTAATGCGCCAATAAAATTTCTAAACGATCACCAATGTTTTGCGCACGATCAGCAAGATCGCCCGTCCACTCAATTACTTGATATAAAAACATAACTTCAACTGGAGGCAAGTCATTCTCAATGGCAAATAATTGTTTGCGCAGTGAGATTTGCATCTTGTCAGTATCATGCTCTATATCCGAGAGTTTTTCTATCATGTCAGCAATGAGGCTGATTTCATTTCCGCTAAAGCCTGCTTCAAAAAGTTCATCGAGTTCGAAGATGGCTTTTTTAGCTTGGCGTGTTGCGTCGACGCATCGCTCTGCAAATGTAAAAAACTCATCGGCGATTTCATCGGGTAGTTCCATGTTCCTGCCTAGCATGATGCCTGCAATATCTTCCGCGCGATTAGCGACACGATCTTGCATGGTCAGCAATTCGAGCAAGTCAGTTCTGGCAACGGGCAAGAAGAGGCTTTTGGGTAGATGGGTGCGAAGATCACTTTTGAGTGTGTCGGCATCATTTTCAAGGTCAGAAATTTCGAGTTGGCGCTTTTCAGCCAGAGCCCAGTCCTTGGCTTTAACGGCCTCCAGGAAGGGCAAAAATTGTTCTACGCAGGCTATGACTGCAGACATATGTTTTTGCAAGGGGCGTATCGGGGATCGTCCGAAAACTGAGAAAATAGGGGGTGTCGCCATGATGGTTTCCTGTTAGTAATCATTACAGATAACAGGGGCTAGTATAAAGTATTTCTCAGGCCAAGAGCAAGGTAGAAAGAATTGGAGCGACCCTTAATATTTCCTTAAGCTTGGTGTGCTACTCTCTCGCATTATAACAAGAATCAAGAGAGTGAAGGGCGTGTTAACAGAAAAATTAAATTCAGTCTGGCCGACAGAGCAGGCGGATGTAAATTTAGAGTACCCACAATCGAAGAAGAGCCCGTCTGGTGCAGAAGGGATCCAGGCACCCCCCGAAGTTCCGCGACTTAAAAATCATCGAGCGGTATTTTGCTTTGCACTCGCTTGCACGCTAGGCACAATTTTTGCCTATGGCGGCCGAGAATTCTTTGCAACCAAAGGTGCCTTGGAATATCTGAAGCTCGATAGTGATAAGGTGTTGTTAACAGCCGAAGTGTTAACCATTGCAAGCCGTGCTTATATTATGTATTTCACGCGTTTCTTTAGTGTGTATAACGATTTTAAAAAAATCAGTGAAGAAGAGCATGTTGGGTGTTGGAGTCGTGTGAGGCGGTTTGTGGTTGGCCCGCCTGCAAAGGCAGATACCAAAACATCCGGTCCTTTGAAGTTGCTTGCCATAACACTAGGCCTTTCAAGCATTATCAACGGCATTGGGCCGGCGTTATTGTTGTGCTACTTAGGCACGGAAACGTTGATCAACTCTTTCGGTTCCACGAGTAAAGCGCTTATTATGAGTGTTTACATTTACACGTTTTTGAGCACAGAGATTGGCTATCGGGCATTCAGTGTGAATGCGCAATTTTCTAATTTCGCAAAAGCACGGAAAAAATTTCCAACAAAAGGAATGTCTTGCACAGGGCGTTTATTCGTTCTGGCCTTAATTGCGCTTTGGGCGATTCCCACGATGGGCTTATTTAAATATAAATTCGAAGCTTCTTTCAATGGCTTGTTTGGTTTAGACGATGATAATGATGTGGTCTCAATATCAAGCTGGGTGTTATCAATTAACTATTTAATTTGCAGGCTTTTATCGCGTGTGGGTGATTTGCTACGTTTTGTTTCGAACGATATTAGTTATTACGAGCCAACAGGTGATCAAAAGCTTTATCCTTTGGGTGCAAAAAATCAAGCCGTTGTTTTTTCAGGATCTGTGGCGGGCACGATATATTTGATGAGTGCGGGTTTGGGTGCAACGTT
>DKOI01000031.1:32444-50472 GCA_002469885.1 Legionellales bacterium UBA7366
CCCGCGATTATCTTGATTGGCGTTGTCGCGGCTTTTTCCACGAGCCTTGATTATGTGTTTGCTTATAGGCGTTCCATGTTGTCGATGTATAAGCAAGAAAATATTAAATGTTTGCGACCAGAGGCGAGCAGTTGTTTTGGTTATGCTAAGCGATTTTTTGCGTTGTCAGATAATTTGTATTCAATGGAGCCGCAATATGCCGGGCAGCATGGAATAATGATAGACGATGATCGCGATAATCGCGATAAGAATGGCGCGACACAGAGAGTTTAAACGAATAAAGAAAAAGAGAAGGGGATCTTAATGCTAACTAAAGAATCAAAAGTAAAAGAAGAAGTGGTCGCGCGCGATGATATTTTTTGGAAAGAGTTATCAGCGTTTTTGACAGGCTGTGATATTTGGAAATATATTTTTTCAATTGATGGCAGTGTGAAGCGCAATGTATCGTTGGACACAATGCAAAAGGCTTTTTCAATTGAAATACAGGGGAGATGTTTTCGTCATCATTTATTAGGCGACTTTAGTGAGAAAGCTCGCAAAGATTACCAGTTAGTTCTGCTTGAAAATTACATGTTGCAAATGAGGCGTTTGAATGATGCAGATGTTGATGTGTTGCCGCTCCTCTCGCATGAAAAAGGAAGGGGAGGTTATGCTCGCGCTGTTAAGAGTGATTCATTCCTTTCAGTAGTAAGTAAATGGCCGGCAAGAAATATGACGCCAACAATTGAATTAAGAATCCGGCGTCTTGCTAGGGGGTTTATAGAATTTGATGTGTTGAATAGAGTTGCAGCAAGTGCGTCTGTTAAGAACGGAATGCTTGAATGCATTATGAGGTTGCCTGATGATGAGCGTTTGGCCGCATTACAGTCAATTTTTGATGTGACAGGAAATGCGATGGCTAAAATGATGTTCTTGCCAGAGAAGTTAGGTGATAATGTGCAGCCGAGCATTAGTCAAAAAGACTCGTCTTTGCATGAGCCTTATAACGCTTACTATACGATGAAAAAACAGGTGATGTCTAAAGCCAAGTTTGTGGAAATATCTGAGCTTAAATCCGTGTTGCCTATTGTAATGCCAGATAGGAAGAAAGAGGCAAAAGACTTGACGGCGCTTCGGGTATTTGAGGAGGTTTGCAAAAAAGAAACGGTAGATCGATTGTTTGTTGCTTGTGTAAGAGATGAGTATAAACCAGAAATTTTGTCCGCTTATTTTTCACTCTTGTTAGATTTACGCGGTAACGGTGCGCCAAGACACGCGTTGTTCGATAAGGGTTCGCCCATGGCGCACTTGGCGTATCGCTTATTTGAAAATCCAAAACATGAAAAGCCTTTAAAGCACTTTTTGAGTTTTGTTGAAACGCTATATCAAGAAAAAATATTGGGCCCTTCGCAAGGTATGGATTCTTTGGTTTTTTTCTTGCAAGGTTTGTTTGTTAGATACATGCGATCGTTCCCTCGCAGCCGTATAGCCTGCTTTAGTTTGTTTGTTTCGCTATATCAATCTGGGCTGATTTCAGATATTGATAGCGAAATCTTAACTAACTCACTCCCGCGATTGACTAGCGCAAAAACAGAAGAGGCGCGCCAAGAAATGCTTCAATATCTTTTGTTGTATTTTCAGTTGCCTACCACCTATCCGGAGCGAACCAGTTATTGTTTAGAATGGACACAGGATCTGTTTGCCGAAATTCAACGACAAAAACCTGCCGAGAAAGCGCAATTAATTCAAATGATGTTGAGCCCTAAAACTCCTTTGGGGAGTTATTTTGAGATGGCAAAACATTATGACCCTTCTGTTTTGAAAAAAGCCAGAACAGAATATGCGGTGATGTTGGCTGATCATCACTTAAAGAAAGCCAGTGCAGGTGGCGTGGCAGCCAAGGCCTTGTTGGATGTGTCAGCGATAAAGCCTTACTTTCTAGAGTTTTACAAAGATATGCCTGAGCTTGCAAAAGAATTTGAGTCAGAAGAGGTGATGATGGAATCAGGTGCCTTAAAACATTTAGAAACAATATCGCTGACGCATCATGAAAATATTGGTTACTTTATTTTGTCGAAGATCTTGGCGCGAGATGAATTGGATTTAGCGCCTGTGCAAGCCTACTTTGATTTATTGGTGAAAGTAAATGCCCGCAAAGGCGATGAGGTGCTATCGGCTCGTGTTAAAAACCTGGTGACAGGCAATGGTTTTTGCTTGCCAGGTTCTACATCGGAAAAGCGGTTTGATTTGACGCTTTTTCGTGCCATTGAGCATGTCCTATATTATAAGCCTAGCGGCATTAAGCTCGGAAAGGATCAGCTGAGAGTGATTAATAAAAACAAAGAACAGCTCATTCCGTTGCTGCGTGCGTTAATGTCATTGCCCATTGGCGATAAGCTCAAAGGCAGGTTGCGGATAAGTCGAGAGAAATTGTTTGATGTTGTATCGGGTATGGAACCCTCCGTTTATCTCAGTGAGGTCTTTACAGAAGGCTCGCCATTGCATGCGTTTTTTAATTCTGAAAATGATTCGGTTTCATTCCTTAAGAAAAAAGAAGAGGTCGTATTGACATTAATTGGGGATCAGCCGTTCAAGCAAATTGAGCAATATGCGGATTTTTTGAATGAGCACTGTCCTGAAGAAAAAGGAGAGTCTGGTTCAGTTGTAACGATGAGGAGCGTGTTAAAGCGCCTTGAAACGCATAAAGTGATGTATTCTTTAATTGAGCAAAAGGAAAATCCAATAGGACAATCTTTGGGTGTTGATAAATACAGTAATTTACTCTTCACCTTGGCGAGTTCGGGCTTTAGATATGATCAAGGCTTGCGTAGCGCGGTGATGACCTTGGCTCGAGCGATTGTCGTGAGTGATAATTGGGAGCTTAAAGCCAATAATTTAATTTTCTTGCACAGATTGGTTTCTCACGGTTTGTTGGAGAGTGAAGACTTGAGTCCTTTGTTTACCAAGCCGTTTAAAACGTCGTCGAAAAAACTCGATAGTTACACTCATTTTCTGTTGCCGAATTTGCTGAGAGATAAAGGTGAGGGTGATAGGCCAGAGCAAATGAGGGCGGTATTTGCGTTAGCTCAGCTGCCTTTGCCTAAGTCGGTTAAAACCTCGCTCAAGCATTTGCAGATCCGTCTATTTCATTATATTGTGTTTGAGAAAGATACTGAGACTTTAAGGTCGATTTCGCGCGAAGAAAAAACACCATTGAATAGTTTCTTAATGCATACATCAGCTTTTTTTGAAAAACCGACGAACTTTCCTGCTGCTGCGACCAAAGCATTGGCGAGGCTGGAAGGTCAGGCTGCTGTGGTCAGTGACATGGCGCAAGAGGGTCGGGCTAGGCTTCCGGCGTCTAATCCCTTATAGGTCATTAAGTTGTCAGGCGTTTTTATTCACACCAGGGGGGGCAGCTACACGTTGGCCCCTCTCTAGTTAGTCGTGATCACGTAAATTACACTGCTCTCGTAATCGAGCCTAAAAGATATCCAGCGCCATACATGCAGCCATTGAGTGATAGTGCGATAATTGACCATGCAGCAATGTAAGCTATTCTTTTTATATTCATTATTCTTGTCTCCGGTAGCTTTGTACCTATATTATAGTACATAGGGTAATTCTCGTTTGCGAAACGTGACGTTACGCGTAATAATGCCACCTAAAAGGAGTATTGATATGCCAGCAAGAATGATTAGAAGTTTCTTAAAGCTTGAAGCCGCTGGTGGAATCTTATTGATTTGCGCTGCTATCCTAGCGCTTATTTTAGACAATTCCCCCCTCCATACATACTACAACAGTCTTTTAAGCATGAAGTTTAGTCTTCATCTCGGTGATTACGGTTTATCAAAACCTCTTTTGCTTTGGATTAATGATGGTTTAATGGCCATATTCTTTTTTCTTGTCGGTTTAGAGCTCAAGCGTGAGATTGTTGAAGGGCAGCTTGCCTCTATTTCACAAGCCATTTTGCCGATTGTCGCGGCAGTTGGCGGCATGGTTGTGCCAGCCGTGATCTATATTGTATTGAATTCCGGTGATACAGCAGCGATGCAGGGGTGGGCAATTCCTGTAGCAACGGATATTGCATTTGCTTTAGGTGTGTTGAGTTTGTTGGGTTCCCGTGTTCCTGTTGGTTTGAAAGTGTTCTTAACGGCGCTTGCGATCATTGATGATATTGGTGCGATTATCATCATCGCAGTATTCCATTCGGGCGACCTCTCCATGATGTCGCTAGCACTAGCCGGGCTTGTGATGATCCTCCTGTTTATATTTAATCGCATGCAGATGCGACTTGTATCTGTGTATGTCATTTTAGGGATGATTCTTTGGGTGTGCGTTTTAAAGTCAGGTGTGCATGCAACGCTTGCCGGTGTCTTCTTGGCTTTCATGATCCCGATGGATGGAAAGAAAAAAGAGAACATGTTGAGCAGTATCGAGAAAAAACTCCACCCTTGGGTGGCTTATTTCGTCATGCCCGTTTTTGCCTTTGCGAATGCCGGAATTTCATTTTCAGGTTTGAGCTTGTCAACAGTATGGCATCCAATTCCGCTCGGCATCATTGTCGGGTTGTTTTTTGGGAAGCAATTAGGCGTTTTTCTTTTTACCTGGATAACAGTAAAACTCAAGTTAGCACATTTGCCACCGTACTCTAATTGGGTGCATGTGTACGGTGTTTCATTGTTGTGTGGTATTGGTTTTACGATGAGTTTATTTATTGGTTCGCTTGCATTTGATGGCATGGATCCTGAGTATCTTGTCGAGGTGCGCTTGGGCGTCTTAATTGCTTCCATGTTGTCAGGAATTGCGGGCTATTTTATATTACATACATGCGCGAAGAATAACAGATTTTCGCATACTAAGAGTTAACGTTTTATGGTATTAAGTAGGTTGATTGCGGCTTGGTTAGTTCACTTGTTCACAGCAAGTGGCGCGGTTTTTGGATTGGCGGCGGTGTACGCAATTATGCAACAACACTTTAAGCTAGCATTTGCTTTGATGGCAGTAACAATTCTTATTGATGCTGTTGATGGTTATTTTGCGCGGCTAATTAAAATTAAGGAAGTTATTCCGAATACCGATGGTGCGTTATTGGATAATATCGTGGATTACTTTAACTATGCGTTAGTCCCTGCATTTTTCTTATTGGCCTCACCTTGGTTGTTGCCTAGCGCGATGGAGTACGTATGTGTTTTGTTGATTGTGCTTGCGGCATCGTATCAATTCACGCAGTTAGACGCGAAAACAGCTGATCATTATTTTAAACGCTTCCCGAGTTACTGGAACATCGTTGTCTTTTACCTTTTCTTTTGTGAGATGACCCCTTGGGTCAATGCCACTATTGTTCTCTTTTTAGTCTTGCTGAGTTTTGTGCCGATGAAGTTCATTTACCCATCGCGTTTAGATTATCTTGCTAAGAGTGCTTTTTTGAGAGTGTTGATGGTGGCAGCCACAATTGTTTGGGGCTTATCAACAGTGGGGCTGTTGTGGATTTATCCTGAAACGAGTCATCTGCTTGTGTGGATCTCAATGAGTTACATTGGCTTGTATGCGGTCATTAGTCTTTATCGAACATGGAAGCCGTTGAAAATAGCATGAGAGATTTGTATTCCTTTAGAGGCCGCCATCATTTATTAGGTCAGGTCACATTGGCGACGTTATATTTGTGGTTAGTGCTTTTTTTGCTTGATGAAGCTTCTCTGACGCAGTTAGCGTGGGCAGCGGGTGCGGGCTCTTTAGCCTCAAGCACGTATATAGTTTTTGCAAACCCCCGCTCACTTTCTGCAAGGCCAATGAATATTTTTGGCGGTTATTTGTTGGCATTGATTATTGGCATGTTTTTCCATCAAATTAATGTTATGTTTTCTTTAGCAATGCCTGACCAAGCGTCATTTGTTTTTGAATGCGTTACCGCATTTTCAATTGGCATAACTATGCTAACCATGTTGTTTTTTCATTGCGGACATCCGCCGGCGGCAGGGTTAACCGTCGTGTTAGTGATAGAGCGTATGTCGCCTTCGTCAGTTGCGGTTATTGTTTTTGCTGTCGCGGTATTAATCTTCTTGCGTTTGTGGTTCAAAGATTACTTAACTTGATTTAACAATTGTTGACAGATAGATAGCGTTGGTTCGCTTTGATTAAGTGTGTAAAAGTGAAACCCTGGCGCGCCACCATCTTGAAGTTTTTTCAAAAATGTTTGCATGAAGGTTTCCCCAAATGCAGTAATGGCTGCCTTCTCGTCGTTTAACGTTTCCATTTGTTTTTTCATCCACAGCGGTATCTCCGCGCCACACATGTCTGAAAAACGCGCTAAGCGAACAAGGTTGGTGATGGGCATAACGCCAACGGTTAAGTCTGAGGTGATACCCGCTAAGACGCACTGATCGCGAAAATAGAAATACGCATCAGGGTTGTAGAAATATTGTGTGATAATGTTATTTGCACCCGCATCCATTTTTCGTTTTAAATTATCAATGTCGCTAGTGGTTGTGGCGGATTCTGGGTGGTATTCAGGATAAGCCGCAACGGTTATTTCGAAGTGATCACCCGTTGTCTTTCTGATAAATTTAATTAGGTCGTGGGCGTATTGAAAGTCACCTTGTGTAGATTGACCTGTGGGCATATCGCCGCGTAAGACAACAAGATTGCGAATGTTTTCTTCCTGGTACGTGGATAGCAGTGTTGAGATGTCTTCATTCGTAGAACCGAGTCCTGCAATATGAGGAATAGCGCTTAGTCCGGTTGCCTCTTTAACCATGCGGACTGTTTCATGTGTCATTGAGCGTGTGGACCCGCCTGCACCGTAGGTGACGGAATAGAATTCTGGGTTAATCGATTTTAGGTCAATAGCGGTTTGTTTGAGGCGCTCAAAACTCTCGGGTGTTTTGGGCGGATAAAATTCAAAGCTAATAGGTGTCATTGTGTTACTCCTGGTTTACGGTTCGTAACTTAAGTTGGGCGCAAGCCAACGTTCAACTTCTTTAAGGGTCAGTTGTTTTCGTTCTGCGTAGTCGGCGACTTGATCGCGGTTGATTTTGCCCACATTGAAATAAGCAGCATCAGGATTGGAAAAATAAAATCCGCTGACTGACGCAGCTGGCAACATGGCGTAGTGTTCTGTCAAGGAGATTCCGGAATCTTCAGCGCCGAGCAAATCAAACAGTTTTCTTTTTTCAGTGTGATCAGGGCAGGCGGAGTATCCGGGCGCCGGCCTGATTCCTTGGTAGCGTTCTTTTATTAGCTCATCATTGGATAACGATTCTTTCTTGGCATAAGCCCACAGTGTTGTGCGAACTTGTTGGTGCATGTATTCAGCTAAGGCTTCAGCGAATCTGTCAGCTAACGCTTTTAACATTATAGCATTGTAGTCGTCATTATTGTGCTCGAACTGTTTAACCTTTTCGTCGATGTTGAGTCCTGCTGTGACAGCAAAAAAACCTATGTAATCATTGGCAGGCGCGATGAAGTCAGCCAAGCATTGATTGTATTTCCCAGTAGCTTTGGGGCCTTGTTGCCGTAAAAAATTAAAGGTATCAATTTTTTCGTTATCTTCAGAATAAATATCCACATCATCACCATCACGTTCTGCAGGATAAAAACCAATAACAGCATTGGCTGCTATCCATTTTTCCTTGATGACGGTCGATAGCATGTTTTGTGCATCGGCGAAGAGTTGAGTGGCAGTCTCGCCAACAACGTTGTCTGTTAATATTGCAGGGTATTTTCCTGCCAGCTCCCAGGTTTGAAAGAAGGGTGTCCAGTCGATCAGAGGTTCGATTAAGCTAAGATCGATATCATCAAACCGCTTTTTTCCTAAGAAGCTGGGTTTGGTGATATTAGAGAAGTCAGCCGATAGGGCGTTTTTTCGTGCATCTTCAATGGAGATACCTTGGCCTCTAGGTTTCTTGTTAGCATGACGGGCACGCACTTTTTCGTATTCATCGCGAATACCCTTGAGGTAATTATCTTTTTGCGTTGAGCTTGAGAGTTGACTCATCACGCCAACACTGCGCGAGGCATCCACAACGTGAATAGTGGGTGCGTGATATTGCGGTTCGATTTTGATGGCGGTGTGCGTGCGTGAAGTGGTCGCGCCACCGATAAGTAACGGGATGTTCATGTTTAAGCGCTGCATTTCTTTTGCAACATGTACCATCTCGTCTAAAGAAGGTGTGATTAAGCCGCTAAGACCAATTACATCAGCATTTTCTTTTTTGGCCGCTTCCAATATTTTTTCACAGGATACCATAACGCCAAGATCAATCACTTCAAAGTTGTTGCATCTCAACACGACTGCCACAATGTTTTTTCCTATATCGTGAACATCACCTTTTACTGTAGCAATGATCATTTTAGCTTTTGCTTTTTGACCAGATTTTTTTTCAGCTTCAATATAAGGGAGCAGGTAAGCAACAGATTGTTTCATAACACGCGCACTTTTAACGACTTGTGGCAAAAACATTTTCCCGTCGCCGAATAAGTCGCCTACCACGTTCATGGCATCCATTAAAGGCCCCTCAATGACTTCGATCGCAAAGTCGTATTGTTGCCTTGCTTCTTCAGTGTCTTCTTCGATGTAGGTGTTGATGCCTTTGACGAGTGCGTGTGTGAGACGCTTGCCGATCGGTTCTTCTCGCCATGATAAGTCAGGCCCGCTTTTTTCACTGGACTTTGCCGTGTCGGCAATGTCGAGTAAGCGTTCCGTGGCATCATCGCGTTTGTTAAATAAGACGTCTTCAATGCGATCTCGCAGTGCTATTGGAATGTCTTCGTAAATGCCGAGTTGGCTGGCGTTCACGATTCCCATGTCCATACCGGCTTTGATTGCGTGATACAGAAAGACGGCGTGTATGGATTCGCGTAAGGAGTTGTTGCCGCGAAAAGAAAAAGAAATGTTGCTCACGCCACCGCTGATTAAGGCGTGAGGGCAAGCGGCTTTAATGTCACGGACGGCATCAATAAACGCGATGCCGTATTGGTTGTGTTCATCGATACCGGTGGCGATCGCGAAAATATTGGGATCAAAAATAATATCTTCAGCTGGAAAATTAACTTGATTTACCAGTATGTCGTACGCGCGTTTGCAAATTTCAACTTTTCGTTCAAGGGTGTCGGCTTGTCCTTTCTCATCGAATGCCATGACGATAATAGCCGCACCGTAACGTTTGGCAAGCTCCGCATGTTGAATAAACTCATCAACCCCTTCTTTCATGCTGATGGAGTTGATGATGCCTTTACCTTGCAGGCATTTTAAGCCGGTTTCTAAGACAGACCATTTCGATGAGTCGAGCATGACAGGGACGCGCGCAATGTCAGGCTCAGATGCGATGAGGTTGAGATATTCATGCATCACTTTTTCAGAATCAATCAAGCCTTCATCCATATTAATGTCGATGATTTGAGCGCCGTTGTCGACTTGATCTTTCGCGATTTCTAATGCGGTTGTGTAATCTTCTTCTCGGATGAGGCGTGCGAATCGAGCAGACCCTGTTACGTTTGTGCGTTCGCCTACGTTAACGAACAAAGAAGATGCTTCTATGTTCACATGTTCTAATCCGCTTAAGCGGCACGCCGGTTTTGTATTGGGTTTTTGTCTGGGAGCGGCAGTTTCAACCAGTGTTGCTAATGCTTGAATATGCTTGGGCGTGGTGCCGCAACATCCGCCTAAAATGTTGACGAGGCCTTTCTCAATAAACGGACGGACTTTTTCAGCCATGAGGTCAGGCGTTTCATCGTATTCGCCCATTTCATTTGGCAAGCCGGCATTGGGGTGTGCGCTAGTAAAGCAGGTGGCGATATTTGAAATTTCTTCTATGTGAGGCTGCATCGCTGTCGCACCTAAGGCGCAATTTAAACCGATGCTGATAGGGTTAATGTGTTTGACAGAATACCAGAATGCAGTTGGCGTTTGGCCTGACAGCGTGCGGCCGCTAGCGTCGGTGATTGTGCCGGAGATCATCACGGGTAATCGAATATTATTTCCTTTAAAAAATTCACTGATGGCAAACAGTGCGGCTTTTGCATTGAGGGTGTCGAAGATGGTTTCGACCAATAAAATGTCGGCGCCACCATCAACCAGGCCACGTGTCGCTTCAAGATACGCCTCTTTGAGTTCATCAAAGGTGACATTGCGAAAGCCGGGGTTGTTCACGTCGGGGGAGAGTGACGCTGTGCGACTTGTGGGCCCGAGCACTCCTGCGACAAATCGAGGCTTTTCCTTTGTGCTGAATTTGTCAGCTGCAAGGCGAGCTAGTTTGGCGCCTGCGAGATTCAATTCATACGCTAATGATTCCATGCCATAATCAGATTGTGAGGGTGCATTGGAATTAAAGGTGTTGGTTTCTAAAATATCGGCGCCGGCTTCGAGATACGCTTCATGGATACTGCGAATGATATCCGGGTTTGTGATGGACAATAAATCGTTATTACCTTTAACGTCATCTGGGTGATCTTTAAAGCGCTCACCGCGGTAATCATTTTCTTCAAGGCGGTGGCGCTGAATCATTGTGCCCATGGCGCCATCGAGTATTAAGATACGTTTTTCTAGTTGCTCGCTAAGATGTGTTTTTTTCATTGTCTTGTATTCTTGCTGTTTAATCTTTCTATAATAACGGGGTTCATCTGTGATTGCCAGACGCGTTATTTATTGACTACATGGGAGGGGGTTTGTATGATTGGCTTTAAAATAAAAACAGTGGAGACGAGTTTAATGCACGCACCTAAATCCAGCGTAGATAAGCATATTGTAGAGATAAAGCAGCAGGTTGCTCAATAAAAACATTGATTACTGACTTAGACCAGCACCTTAATAACAAGAGAAAAGAAAAAGTGGTGCAACGCGGCCAGCTTAAAAGGGGGCAAACCACTGTTAAGCCTCCAGAGATTCCTCATGTTGTCAGATTTCAATTTGCATCCGATCAAAAGAAAGTGGCCAAAGTCGCTACACGCTCGAGTTTGGAAGACGGTATTCAAGCGACGGAGCAACGGTTGGCAACCCTCGTGAAGATAAAGAATGGTGACCCTATTACGAGTGGCGCGCATGAGCAGTTGTTGGGCTTTCTGCCTTTTAAGGAAGATCCTGCTATCAATGGTTTTAAACTAATTTTGCCTAACACACCAAAATTGAACACCTGAGTTAAATATGAACTAGCGTCTTGGGTGGCTTTGCGTTAAAATAGCGGCTTAATTAGTTTAATAAAGAGTCACTTATGCCCAAGACAATGGAACCGTCCAATACAAAGCGTCGTTATGAGGTCTCCTCTGCAGATATGCCGGTTTGCTGCCCAATGCCGGATCAAGCTGTGTGGAATTCACACCCACGCGTTTACCTCCCTTTTGAAGAAAGCAAAGAAGCGGTATGCCCTTATTGCGAAGCACATTTTTTCTTGGTTGACTAGGAAAGATGATGCAGGCAAATAAGGTGTTGATTATTGGCCCTGCTTGGGTTGGTGATATGGTAATGGCTCAAACATTGTTTCGATTTTTGAAGTTGCAACATCCTGAAGTCATTATCGATGTTGTTGCACCACGTTCAACAGCTTCTTTGCTGGCGAGTATGCCAGAAGTGCGCTCCGCGATTCCTTTGCCGATTGCTCATGGTGAGCTGGGGTTTAAAACGCGTTATGCGTTGGGGAAATCCTTGCGGCGAGAAGCTTATGATCAAGCTATTGTGCTGACCAATACGTTTAAGTCTGCATTAATTCCGTGGTTTGCTAACATTCCCCTTCGTACAGGTTGGAAGCGCGAGATGCGCGGTGCCTTGCTTAATGATTGTCGCACGCTCGATAAAGAAAAATATCCTCTCATGATTGAACGTTTTGTGGCATTAGGTTTGCCAGAGAATGCAACGTTACCGATGCTCGATTCGGTGTGGCCTCAATTTTCAGTAAAACAAGCGCGCGTTGTTGATGCCTTAGAAAAAGTGAAAATAGAATTGTCTGAAAAGCCTATTTTAGCCTTATGTCCGGGCGCTGAATTTGGTCCGTCGAAGCGATGGCCAGAAGCGCATTATGCTGAAGTGGCAAAAGAAAAGTTAGCAGCCGGTTGGGATGTTTGGCTTTTTGGCGGCCCTAACGATAAAGACGTTACAGAGGCGATTCAAAATCTAACGGAAAATCAATGTGTGAACTTAGCAGGTAAAACCAGTTTGCCTGAAGCCATTTGTTTAATGTCGCTTGCAACCGCGGTTGTGACGAATGACTCAGGTCTTATGCATATCGCTGCAGCACTCAAAAAGAAATGTGTGGTGTTGTATGGTTCATCAAGTCCAGACTTTACCCCACCTTTAGCAACAGATGCCGTAGTCCTGCGTACAGGCATTGAGTGTAGCCCGTGCTTTGAAAGAGAATGTCCGTTGGGGCATTGGAAATGCTTACGTGAATTGGATCCAAAGCGTGTCATCACAGCGCTTGGCGGAATAAAAAAATGAAAAAAATATTGATCGTTAAAACAAGTTCTATGGGTGATGTTATTCATACATTACCTGCGCTCACTGATGCTGGTTTGGCAAATAAAAACATTCGATTTGACTGGGTGGTTGAAAAACCCTTTGCTGAAATTCCAACCTGGCACCCGTTAGTTGATAAAGTCATTCCTGTGGAAGTGAGGCGCTGGCGAAAGAATCCCTTGAAAGCGATAGGCAGTGGAGAGATGGGAAATTTTCTTACGAACTTACGGCTTACACAGTACGATGGCATTCTGGATGCGCAAGGTTTAATGAAAAGTGCCTTGATCGCACGACTTGCAAAAGGTGTTCGCTTGGGTCTTGATCGCCGCTCTGCATGGGAGCCTACTGCAAGTTATCTTTATCAAAAAACGTTTTCAGTTAATCCTGAGCTTCATGCAATCACACGTGTGCGCACCTTGTTTGGAAAGGCGCTGGGTTATTCTTTTGATCGCGATCATGTTGCCTATGGTGTTGATCAACGTAAGTTTAAAACCGATCCTAATGAGCCACCTTATGTTTTATTTTTGCATGGAACAACCTGGGAAACCAAGCACTGGCCTGAGTCGTATTGGGAAGCGTTGGCAAAGCAGGTGAATCAGCGAGGCCTGATGATTAAGTTGCCGTGGAGTAATGACGTTGAAAAGGATCGTGCGAATCGCGTTGCTAAATCCTGCGACATGGCCCAGGTGTTGCCGCGTTTAAATCTTGCTGGTGTTGCAAAAGTGATTGCTGGATCTCAAGCGGTTGTCTCTGTTGATACGGGCTTAGGCCATCTCACCGCTGCGTTGGATGTGCCGGCAGTCTCACTTTATGGGCCTACAGATCCTGATGAAATTGGAACAGTCGGACCTAATCAAATACGTTTGCAAAGCAATAGGGCGTGTCCTGCCGCATGTACAGCACAGAAGTGTAGCTTGGCGGCGGAAATCTCGCCATTATGTTTTAAAAATCTCACACCTGATCGAGTTGTAGAGGCGTTGAATACATTATTATGAGTAAACCTACGCTAGTAAAACCTATTAAATCTTGCGCCATGAAACAAAGTACGTTGGTGCGTTTAGATGTGCATGAGCATTTTTCAGGAGGCGATTTGCCTTTAGCATTTTCCTTGGTGGGTGTTACGCCGCGTTGGTTAGTGATTGGTGCCAACACAGGGGTGATCCTGGGTGAGACACCGAAAGTTGCGCATAACGTTCAGTATCTTGTGAGCGTGAGAGCTAGCAATGATGAAGGTGAAGTTGTCGAGCACTTTTTATTGAAAGTGAGCGCAGAATCCTTTATGACATCCATGACCTCGGCTGTGTTGAACTTGTCACGTAACAAGTCGAAATACGGTAACTTGGATCATCATTTTTCAGCGCATGAAGTGTTGCAGTACCTCTATGAATATTATAAAGCATCAAAGGAATGGGAGTTGTTTTCAGGACTGATTCGTGAAGAAGCTAGCATCATGAATATTAAAGTGTCTAACAAGATTTCTTATCAAGAATTTCGAAAGGTTGTGCTCACCAAGAATCCTTCGATAGAAACACATATCCGTAAACAACTCGGGAATGATCATTTGTTGATAGAGGCAGAAATGCGTAACGATGATATGCGAAACATGTTTCGGCAGGGCTCACAACCGCAAGGTGTTTATCCTCGTGAAATTTGGAACTATTTAGGTGCGCCAAGTTTGCATAATTGGTCGCATATGAAAACGGTATTGCACGAGTCTGTTGAGAAGATAGTTGAAGGTTTTGAGTTGGCGCATGAAAAAGAATTACATAAGCATAATCTGAACACGCCTGAATTGACATTACACCCGAAAGATTGGCCGAAAGAGTAAGCGCCGCGTAGAGCGGCGCACACAGATTAGAAATCGAATCGGTATATTAGACCTAACATGAAAGCATCCACTGCTTGAAATTCATCAATGTTAGATGATTTGAATTTTTCACCAAAGATATGTTCCCACATAAAGTTTACACCGAGTTCTTCCATGAAGTTGTAGGTGAAACCAAGTGTAGCCATTGGAACGATATTCCACAGCTTTTGATTTGACATCGTACCGCTGGTTGAAAGCGTAGAGTTTGTTGTCATCGCTGTGCCATCAGTGTTGATGTTGGTGCGACCTAGTGCAAGACCTGCTTTAGCAAATAAGTCAAGGTTGCGTTTCCAGCCGTAGTTATAGACGAGTTGAGCAATAAACGCAGTTTGGTCGATATCGACGCCATCACTGCCTTCGTTGCGCCATTCCATGCTGCCGTAATCTGCATATCCACCTTCGATGGCGATGCCTGAATTTGCTTTTAAGTTAAAGTTGTAACCCATGTAGGCATTCCAACCGAATTTGTGCTCAGTTCTCTTGTCTAAAGTGAGCGCATCAAAAGCGAGTGAGCCTTTGCCGGTTTGGTATGCATAACCAATGTTAAAGTTGGCATATAAGCCTGGTTTTGCAGCGGCTGAGTAGTTTGAGGCTGCTGCCATTGCGTTTGTGGTGGAAGCTAGGGCGATAATGGCGGCGAAGCTTACCAGCGTTTTTCTTAACATGTTAACGAATCTCCTTGTTTTCTCGTTTTAAACAAAAAAACCGCTCAGTGTGAGCGGTTTTTTGTTTGCGTATTTTACACTTCAAACGTGTATGTCAAACCTGCCATGATAGCATTGACTGTTTGAAATCTGTTTGGTTGCTCTTGTGTGAGCTCAGCACCAAAAATGTGTTGCCATTCTAGGTTGACAGCAAGTTCAGGCATGATGTTAAAAGTTCCGCCTAATACGATCATAGGAAGCGTTTTGTTATAGCTTTCATCGGTTACGGCGCCATCAAAAGAGAAGCTGTTATCGCCTCTAACGTCTGAACTACCAAATGCAGGGCCTGCTTTAAAGTAAGCGCCGAACATTTCATCGAAGTGATATCCTGCGGTGAATAATAAAGTCCAAGCTGATTGCTTGATTTTAGCGAATCCATCGACCGAACCACTTTCTGCTTGCCATATGGTGCGACCATAGTAGCCATAGCCGAATTCAGCACCAAAGCTGATAGCTTCGTCTAAGTCGAAATTATAACCTAATGCAGTACTCCAAGCGCCTTGACGTTTAGTGCGCTCAGTTAAATCAGTAGCTGAGGTTCCGTTAGAGAGGAGTTCGCCCTTGGCTGATTGATCTGCGTAACCGATTTGGCCGTTGACATAAACACCTGTAAGAGCGCTAGCGTTTGCAGCCATCAGTAGAGTTGAGGCGGCGAGTGTTGTGAGAGCTATTTTTTTTAACATGATGCGAAATCTCCATTTATTATACAAAAAAGTCCATTAGCTGCAGACCTTCACATCATGGCCGATTCCTGACCATGAGTCAAGGTTCTTGAGGTGCAGTGGCGATTCTCTCATATGATAACCATGTATGGAGCAACGTTTTCGGCGTGGAACTATTTGCTTATAAGTCGTGGAACAATTGCGGTGAGATAGGCGGATAACATTGTTTGCACCCGCCTATAATTAAGGATTGTTTACACTTCGAATGTGTAAGTTAATCCGAGCATGAATGCATCAACGGTTTGGAAGCGGCTGACAGCATCACTTGTGATTTTGTCGCCAAAGATGTGTTGCCACTCTAGGTTGGTTGCCAGTTCTGGTGTGAAGTTGTATGTCACACCTAACGCTGTCATGAGTTGCGTGTTGTCAAATGTTTCGCTTGTTTTCCCATCGGTCAGTACAACAGTACCATCAGTGTCAATGTCGGTTTGACCAAAGGCAAAACCTGCTTTTAGGTACGTGCTAAAGAGTGGGTTAAAGCGATAGCGGCCTACACCTAATAATAAGAAAGCAGATTGATCGGCACTTAAGCTGTTGCTGTTTGAAGAGTTTTCCCACTCAGTTTGGCCATAGTCACCGTAGCCAATTTCACCCGCAATGCTAAACTGTTCATCAAGGTCGTAGTTGTAACCTAAAAATAGATTATAGCCGAAATGTTTTTTGCTTTGATCATCAAGAGAGGTTGTGTCGAGTGATGAATTTGCTGTTTGATTAACGTAACCCAATTGACCATTCACATAAGCGCCAGTGAGTGCGCTTGCGTTAGTTGAAATAATTAAAGATGCAGCAGCGAGAGATGAAATTGCAATTTTCTTTAGCATGATAATAACCTCGTTGTTTTTTATAATAAAAAGAGTGTTTGCATGCTACGCCATTAAAAATATAGGGTCAAGGCGGTTGCTTTGGAGTTATCTTTTTTGTAACACAACAATTAAACCCATCACATCTTTTTGAAATTGCAAACGTGTTTTGTGCACTTCGATCAGTAATGGTTTAAATTTAGTTTGACTGGCAATTGCGTTGATGTAGTTTAAGCTGTGAGCATATCGTCCAGATTTCATGATGCAAAAATCTTCATCCTCTGAAATTTCGACAGAAAATACAAACAATCCTTTTTTGGCGAGTGCCAAATGTGCGTGGCGTAACACAATGGATAAGTCGCCGTAATAAACAAGTACGTCTGCTGCAACCAGGCAATTAAATCGTCCCGGATGATTGGCAAGATAAGCATCAATATCGGCTTCGATTAAATCATCATAAACCCCTTTTTCACGGGCTTTTTCTAGCATGTTAGGTGAGAGGTCGATGCCGACTAATGTCTTGGCATGCGCTTTTAAAAAGGGACCGCATAAGCCTGTCCCGCAACCTAAGTCGGCAACAGTCCACTCGTTGTTAGGCAGTTTGGCTGACTTGCTAAGAGCCATGTGACACTTCTCCGGCACAACGTAATCTAAGCTTGCAAGAATGTGCTTATCGAAGTTTTTAGCGTAATTATCAAAGAGTTCTTTGACATATTCTTTTGGCGCGCCTTCAAGATCTTTGTTCTCACGTAATGCATCAATGATGTAGTTCAGTGAGGGGTGATCGGGTTCTAGTTTTTGTGCGTGCTCAAAGTGTTTTAATGCAAACGTTGGCGTTTGTTTTTTGATGAAAGCAACGCCTAAATTGTTGTGCGCAGAAAAATTATCGTTGTCGATACTGATGGTTTTAAGATAGTGTTGGATCGCTAAGTCAATATTATTTTTCTCTTGAGCAATGATGGCCAGGTTGTAATGGGCGTCAGCGCTCTTAGGGTTTATCTCTAGCGCTGTTTGATAATGTATTAGCGCGTTATTAAACTTGTTTTTTTGTATATACGCGTTACCAATGTTTAAGTGAGATTCAAAATGATAAGGGTTGATTTTGAGAGCCGATTGTAAATGATTGATGACTAATGAGCACCGATTTTGTGTGAGATAAAGCGTTCCTAAATGAAAGTGGGCGCCAAAGTGCTCAGGTGTTTGCTCAAGTAACCTTTTAAATGCGCTGATGGCCTCATCGGTTTGTTCTAATTTAGCGTGACATAATCCAATGTTATACAGCGCGTCTTGATAGTGCGGATCAATCGCGAGCGATTTTTCATAATATGCCAAAGCGTGCTCAAACTGCTGTTGTATAAAGTATACATTTCCCAAATTGTTCAATGCTTCAGTGAAATTAGGGTCTAAAGAGAGCGCTTTGTTAAAAGCGGTGATGGCTTCATCGTATCGATCTAGTTTTTTTAATAAGTTGCCGAGGTGGTTATGCATATTGGCAGCTTCGGGCGATAAAG
>DKOI01000128.1 GCA_002469885.1 Legionellales bacterium UBA7366
CTTGGTCTGAAAGAAGCTAAAGATTTAGTTGAAAAATCACCTGCTAATGTTAAAGAAGGTGTTACTAAAGATGAAGCTGATAAAATTAAAGCGGAGCTTGAAGAAGCTGGCGCAAGCATTGAAATTAAGTAATACACTTAATTTTGCTTAAATAGTTAGGCTGGCGGTAATTTACTGCCAGCCTTTTCGTGCTTGTGGGACTTGCTTGTCTAAACGTGCAGAGCAAATGAGTCAAACAGCAATAGTTTTTTAGTAATCACCACGCGATTGGGGAACATTAATGATAAGACCATCATCATATTCTTACACCGAAAAACGACGTATTCGTAAAGATTTTAGTAAACGCGAAACAGTGATGGCAACGCCACCATTGTTGACTATCCAAGTAGATTCGTTCAAGGGATTTCTCCATCCAGAAGACAGTGAAGCTGCTGGCCTTGAAGCGGCATTTAAATCAGTATTTCCCATTGCTAGTTACTCCGGTATGGCTGAACTGCAATATGTATCCTACAGATTAGGCGAGCCCGTATTTGACGTACGTGAATGCCGTATGCGTGGCGTGAGCTATGCTGCTCCTATGCGCGTAAAATTACGCCTTGTTATTTACGATAAAGACGCACCTGCTAACGCAAAAGCGGTTAAAGATATTAAAGAGCAAGAAGTTTACATGGGTGAAATGCCACTCATGACTGACACAGGAACATTCGTTATCAATGGCACAGAGCGTGTTGTTGTTTCCCAGTTACACCGTTCACCTGGTGTGTTCTTCGATCATGATAGAGGTAAAACGCACTCTTCTGGTAAGGTGCTTTATTCCGCACGTATTATTCCATACCGTGGTTCATGGTTAGATTTTGAATTCGATCCAAAAGATGGCCTTTATGTGCGTATTGATAGACGCCGTAAATTACCGGCGACTATCTTGCTGCGTGCGCTTGGGTATTCAACTCAAGAAATTTTGGACATGTTTTTTGAAACCGATTCATATCACTTTGAAAGCGGCGAATTTGTATTAGATCTTATCCCTGACCGTTTAGTTGGGGAGATTGCTATTTTTGAAATGAAAGACGATGCCGGTAATGTGATCGTTGAAGAAGGCCGCCGAATCACGAAAAGACACGTGCGTGCGTTTGAAAAAGCGGGCGTTACTAAGTTGCGTGTTCCTAGAGAATATTTATTAGGAAAAATCATTGCACGCAGCATCGTCGATACAGAAACAGGCGAGCTTCTGATTGAGCCTAATACTGAAATCACACCTGAAATCATTGCGACCTTGGTTGAGAAAGCAATTCCTAACTTAGACGTTTTGTTTGTCAGTGAAGTCAGTCACGGCGCATACATGTCAACCACATTGCGTGTTGATCCAAGCAGTACGCCATTAGAAGCGTTGGTTGAAATTTACCGTATGATGCGTCCTGGTGAGCCACCGACAAAAGACGCTGCAGAAAACTTATTTAAAAACTTATTCTTCACGCAAGATCGCTATGACTTATCTGCTGTGGGTCGTATGAAGTTCAACCGTCGTTTAGGTCGCGAACACGAAGAAGGCGGAGGCGTTTTATCTCGTGAAGATATCGTTGATGTTGTTAAGGTGTTGATCTCTATTCGTGACGGTATTGATGAAGTTGATGATATCGATCACTTGGGTAACCGTCGTGTGCGTAGTGTCGGTGAAATGACTGAGAACCAATTTCGTGTTGGTTTAGTGCGTGTTGAGCGTGCTGTTAGAGAGCGTTTGAGTTTTGCTGAATCAGAAGGTTTAATGCCGCAAGATTTAGTGAATGCGAAACCTATTTCTGCTGCGATTAAGGAATTTTTTGGCTCTAGCCAGTTATCTCAGTTTATGGATCAAGTGAATCCTTTGTCTGAAGTGACACACAAACGTCGTGTATCAGCTTTAGGGCCCGGTGGTTTGACACGTGAACGTGCAGGTTTTGAAGTACGTGACGTTCATACCACGCACTACGGTCGTGTATGTCCGATTGAGACGCCTGAGGGACCAAACATTGGTTTGATTAACTCGCTCGCTATCTATGCTAAAACGAATAAATATGGTTTTCTAGAAACACCTTGCCGTGTTGTTGTCGATGGTAAAGTGACGACAGATACGCACTATCTATCAGCGATTGAAGAAGGCGAGCACATGATTGCGCAAGCCAACGCGACAGTTGATGAGCAGGGCAATATTATTGATGAGCTCGTGCCTTGTCGTTACCGTAATGAATTTACATTCACAACAGCCGATAAAGTGAAATATATGGATGTTTCACCACGACAAATTGTGTCGGTTGCTGCGGCGTTAATTCCATTCTTGGAGCACGATGATGCTAACCGTGCGTTGATGGGATCAAACATGCAACGTCAAGCTGTGCCTACAGTCCGTGCTGAGAAGCCCCTTGTTGGAACTGGGATTGAAAGAACAGTGGCCAGTGACTCAGGCGTGACAGTTGTTGCAAAGCGTGGTGGTGTGATCGATTTAGTTGATGCCTCACGTATTGTTGTTCGAGTGAACGATGCTGAAATCCAAGTGGGTGAAACTGGCGCGGATATTTATAATCTAACCAAATATACACGTTCAAATCATAATACCTGCATTAATCAAAAGCCTTTGGTTAAAGTTGGCGATGTGATTCAAAAGCATGACGTATTAGCCGATGGTTCATCGACAGATATGGGTGAGTTGGCGTTAGGTCAAAACTTACTGGTAGCATTCATGCCGTGGAATGGTTATAACTTTGAGGATTCCATTCTTATTTCTGAGCGTGTGGTTGATGAAGATAGATTTACCTCCGTTCACATTGAAGAATTATCTTGTGTTGCACGTGATACCAAATTAGGTTCAGAAGAAGTCACCGCTGATATTCCAGGTGTTGGTGAGAGCGCATTGTCTAAGCTTGATGAATCAGGTGTTGTTTACATCGGTGCTGAAGTGTCATCGGGCGATATCCTCGTAGGTAAAGTGACACCGAAGGGTGAAACACAACTTAGCCCTGAAGAGAAACTCTTACGAGCAATCTTTGGTGAAAAAGCTTCTGATGTAAAAGATACGTCACTTCGTGTCCCAACAGGTACAACAGGAACCGTCATTGGTGTTCAAATTTATACGCGCGATGGTGTTGATAAAGACATGCGCGCAATTGAAATTGAGCAAAGCGAACTAGAGCAAGTTAAGAAAGACTTGGGCGATGAGTTGCGTATTCGTGAAGAAGACATTTACTCACGTGCTCAAAAAATCTTAGACGGTCAGGTCGCTACTAGCGGTCCTAATAAGCTTAAGAAAGGTTCAACTATAACGCTTGAGTACTTGAAAGAGATTCCACGTGAAAAATGGTTTGAAATTTCATTAAAAGATGATGCGTTGGGTGCTGATTTAGAAACGATTGCGGGTCAAGTTGAAGCTGAGCGCTTGAACTATGAAAAACGTTTAGAAGACAAGCGCAAGAAAATCACTCAAGGTGATGATTTAGCGCCAGGCGTCCTAAAAATCATTAAGGTTTACCTTGCCGTTAAACGTCGTATTCAGCCTGGTGATAAAATGGCGGGTCGTCACGGAAATAAAGGTGTGATCTCGACGATTATTCCAATAGAAGATATGCCTTACTTAGAAGATGGAACACCGGTTGATGTGGTCTTGAATCCATTAGGTGTACCTTCGCGTATGAACGTCGGTCAAGTGTTAGAGACTCATTTGGGTTGGGCTGCTAAAGGCTTAGGTCTGAAAGTGGGTAAAATGCTTGATGCTGATAATAACGTAAAAGAAATCAGAACCTTCTTAAACGATGTTTACAATGCTGATGAAGCAATTAAGCATGAAGGCATTGACGACTTTAATGATGATGAAGTCTTTGAGCTCGCTAATAACTTACGTGGTGGTATCCCAATGGCTACCCCTGTATTTGACGGCGCGTCGGAAGATGAAATTAAACGCATGTTGCGTCTTGCTGGATTGCCTGAAACAGGTCAAGCCGTGCTTAAAGATGGTCGCTCTGGCTTGCGTTTCGATCGTCCAGTCACAGTAGGTTACATGTACATGTTGAAACTCAACCACTTGGTTGATGATAAAATGCATGCTCGTTCAACAGGTTCATATTCGCTTGTAACGCAGCAACCACTTGGCGGTAAAGCGCAGTTCGGTGGACAGCGTTTTGGTGAGATGGAGGTCTGGGCACTTGAAGCTTACGGCGCAGCCTACACCTTGCGTGAAATGTTGACGGTTAAGTCGGATGACGTAACAGGTCGTACGCGTATGTATAAAAACATTGTAGATGGTGACTACCGTATGGAGTCTAATATGCCAGAAGCATTTAACGTGATTGTAAAAGAGATTCGTTCATTAGGGATTGACTTTGAACTTGAGCACGACTAATCGTTGCTCAGTAAGTGCTACATATGATGAATGAATTAACAGAAATATTAGAAAGAGTGAGGTAAGCTTACATGTCAATGAGTAGACCACCGATCGCAGACGCGCCAATGATGGGCGATTTAGTAAATTTCGCGAAGCAATTTGGACATCAACACGATGAGTTTGATGGTGTCCGTATTTCCTTAGCTTCGCCTGAAATGATTCGTTCATGGTCTTTTGGTGAGGTGAAAAAACCCGAAACCATTAACTACAGAACCTTCAAGCCTGAAAGAGACGGTTTGTTCTGTGCGAAAATTTTCGGTCCTATTAAGGATTACGAATGTTTATGCGGTAAATACAAACGATTGAAACACCGCGGTGTGATTTGTGAAAAGTGTGGCGTAGAAGTCGCACTTTCACGTGTTCGTCGTGAACGTATGGGCCATATCGATTTAGCGAGCCCCGTGGCTCACATCTGGTTCTTGAAGTCACTTCCTTCTCGAATTGGTTTGTTGCTAGATATGACGCTACGTGATGTTGAGCGCGTTCTTTATTTTGAAGCTTTTGTTGTAGTTGATCCGGGTATGACACAACTTGAAAAAGGGCAGTTGCTTTCAGACGAGTCTTACTTCGAAGCAATCGAAGAGTTTGGTGATGAGTTTGATGCGCGTATGGGTGCTGAAGCTATCCAAGATTTGTTGAAGGAAATTGATATTGCGGAAGTGATTAAAGATATCTCTGAAACATTGCCAAATGTTAATTCTGAAACACGCATTAAGAAAATGACAAAGCGCTTGAAATTGTTAGAAGCATTTCAAGAGTCTGGTAATAAGCCTGAGTGGATGGTCTTATCTGTTCTTCCAGTGCTTCCGCCTGATTTGCGTCCGTTGGTTCCTTTGGACGGTGGCCGTTTTGCGACGTCCGATCTTAATGATTTATATCGCCGTGTTATTAACCGTAATAACCGTCTAAGACGCTTACTCGATTTAAGCGCCCCTGATATTATTGTTCGAAATGAAAAACGTATGTTGCAAGAAGCGGTTGACGCGCTATTAGATAATGGTCGTCGTGGACGTGCAATTACTGGATCAAATAAGCGCCCATTAAAGTCGCTTGCTGACATGATTAAAGGTAAGCAAGGTCGTTTCCGTCAAAACTTACTCGGTAAGCGTGTGGATTATTCTGGACGTTCTGTGATCGTGGTAGGGCCTACATTGCGTTTGCATCAGTGTGGTCTACCTAAAAAGATGGCGCTTGAATTATTTAAGCCGTTTATCTTTGGGAAATTACAACGCCGCGATTTAGCAACAACGATTAAAGCCGCTAAGAAATTAGTAGAGCGTGAAGGTCCTGAAGTATGGGACATCTTAGAAGAAGTGATTCGTGAGCATCCGGTCTTATTAAACCGGGCGCCAACATTGCACCGTCTTGGTATTCAAGCTTTTGAACCCGTATTAATTGAAGGTAAAGCGATTCAGTTACACCCACTCGTCTGTACAGCGTATAACGCTGACTTTGACGGTGACCAAATGGC
>DKOI01000056.1 GCA_002469885.1 Legionellales bacterium UBA7366
ACAGCATCATCTTCGTTGAAGCTTCTTAATGCAGTTACATAAGATGCTTTAACAGAAAACGGACCAGAAGTTACGCCAGCACCCATGTAAAGTTCAGGCACCTTGTTTAGGTAACTTGTTTTATCTGCTGTAGCGATGAAACGTTGGAACCCTTCAACATCAACCATGTTATCAAGGTAACCAAGTTCTAAGTTATAAGCCGCAGTATCTCTCATGTCGCCATGATAGCTTGCAGTAATACCCCAGTTGATTTGGTTACGGTTTCTGGTTACATCAGAATCAGTTCCTTCTTCATCAACTTTGTTCAAACCTGTTTCCAGGAAGAATGCAGAAGCATTGATTCCAGAAAGGTCTAACATACCGATTTGCACAGCAACATCATTGAGTTCAGTCATTTCTTGAACCATTGATTTTGTGATTGGGTGCAATTCATAAGAACCGAAGTCTACATACTGTAAACCCGCTCTTAAGTAGTATGGTTCTTTATCAAAATCAGAAATTGTAGCGTACGCTTGATCAACGTGAAAAGCAGAACTTGTATCAAGTGCTGACTTACCCATTGTGTAGTTAGTACTTACTGATTCGTAAGTAACACCAACACGAGCAGATACCCAATTAGTGACATCAGCGTCAATATTGAAGTAAGCATCGTTTATACCAAAACGCTTAACATTCTCACCGGTGAAACGGCCAGATGTTTTGTGTGCGTCGCCAGATGCAAACGGTCCACCGCCATCTTTACTGTTGTAGTCATCATCATTATAACCAATCGTACCAGCCAATTTAGTATCAACATTGATACCACCGCTCATGCGGATATATTTTGACCAAGAACTATTAGCTTGAGCAGGACGACCATCTTGTTGAGACATGCTCGCTAAAGTTGCTTCCATTTCAGCAACACGAGTCCTCATTGATGTCATCTCGCTATCAGAGGCTGTGGCAGCCAATGCTGGGTTACTGCTGAGTAAGCCTAGACTTACTAAACTTATAGCACCCACTGAAGCAACAAATTTTTTCATGCGTTCAAATCTCCTTGTAACACTCATTACCAGACAGTAATTAACATACTAATACATTTTCATCTTTGCAAGAAAATTTAGTCAATTATTTAATAAAAACTAAACAATTACCAACCTTCTTACATCTCTTATAAGTCTCGTAGTCGATCTCTTACAAACTTGAGCATCTACTACAATCCTAGACTTATAACCTAAGTGCTTACTATACATAATAAAATTATGTACGCAAGCATTTATTCGGCAGTTGCCGAGTTGAATAAATAAATGCAAACTTTTTTCATCGTGAATCGTTTAACACTTAAAATATATTTTCAAATCGATAACAACCAATACACTTACAGCTTATCAGCATTCTCCGTAAGATAGCTAGCAACGCCCGCGGGTGTCGCTTGCATTCCTTGCTCGCCCTTTCTCCAACCGGCAGGACACACTTCTCCATGCTCTTCATGATGCTGCAATGCATCCACTAAACGAAGCAACTCATCTATGTCGCGACCCAACGGTAAATCATTCACAACCTGTGAACGCACAACACCTTTGCTATCTATTAAGAATGTGCCGCGAAAAGCAACACCTGCTTCAGGATGCTCTACGCCGTAACTTTGACAGATAGAATGGTCAACATCTGCGACCAATGTGTAATCTAACGCGCCGATGCCGCCTTGGCTGACTGGCGTGTTGCGCCATGCATTGTGTGTAAACTGTGAATCAATCGAAACGCCGAACACTTCTACGCCACGTTTTTTGAATTCATCCATTCTACGGTTCAATGAAATTAACTCAGACGGACAAACAAACGTGAAATCTAATGGATAAAAGAAAACTAAAGCATATTTATCCTTAATCACTTCTGATAATTGAAGATTGTTAACAATCTCACCATCACTCAATACTGCTGCTGCTGTAAAATCTGGCGCATTACGGCCTACTAAAACTGGCATTCTCTTCTCCTAAAGTTAACTTAACTATTTTCCGGTAAATCTTTAACCATCGCTTGCAATTCACCACTTTGATAAAGCTCGGTAATAATGTCACAACCACCCACTAACTCTCCCTTAATGTATAGCTGGGGAAATGTCGGCCAGTTTGCATACTGTGGCAAGGTTGCACGAACGTCTGGATTGGCCAACACATCAACAAATGAAAATGGCTTACCGCATGCAGAGAGCAACTTAACGACTTGCGCTGAAAACCCACACTGAGGTGCATCAGGTGAACCTTTCATGTACAAAATCATGTCGTTGGTTTGAATTTGTTCTTTGATCTTTTCTAAAGTATCCATATCATCACCCTGTTGTTTATCATTACGCCACCCGGGGGTAAGTTACCTTGTAAATAAAGGCGGATCACTGATACACTCGGGCAATCAATTGGGCGACATATTAAACGAATGCTGAAACAAGTCAAGCCACACGCAAATACCTGGACTATCGATCTGACTCTTCTGACAATCGTTATTGGACTCGTTTACATTCTTTTTCTAGGCTACCCACCACTCGCAGTACCCGATGAAGCACGCTACAGTGAAATTCCCCGTGAAATGCTTGCTCTGCGAGACTTTATTACCCCGCATTTAAATCTCATAAAATATTTTGAAAAACCACCGCTCTTCTATTGGATGCAAACCATTTCAATACAGTTATTTGGTTTAAGCGAATGGTCAATGCGGCTCATGACAATGCTCATGGGCTTAACGGGCTGCTTACTCACCTACACCACTGCGCGCCTGTTATTTAATCGCACCACAGGCTTACTCTCAGCTGCTATCTTATCTAGCTGCTTTTTATATTACGGAATGTCGCACTTAATCACACTCGACATGACGTTTGGTACATTCATTACCGGCACTTTATTTTCATTTCTGTTGGCCGTTAACTCAACGTCAAATAAAAGTCGTCGCGGCTTTATGACGCTATGCGCTGTGAGCTGTGCCTGCGCCGTATTAACGAAAGGATTAGCCGGCCTCATCTTGCCGGGTATGGTTATTTTCCTCTGGCTGCTGATCTTCAATGAATGGAAACAATTAAAAACATTATTCATCCCCGGCGCGATGATTATTTTTCTCATCATCACAGTGCCATGGCACGTGCTGATACAACAAAAAAACCCTGAGTTTTTTCATTACTATTTTATCACGCAACAATTCTCGCGTTACTTCACCCTGTCAGCCGGACGCTATCAACCTAACTGGTTTTTTATCCCCATCCTATTAACAGGCATTTTCCCCTGGACTGGCTTTTTATTTCAAGCATTGTGGCATCATTGCAAATCCTTAAAACGCCACTTCCAACTCAACAAGAATGCAGGCTTCTTACTATTGTGGGCAACGCTCATCTTCACCTTCTTTTCGGTTTCACACTCAAAACTGATTCCCTACATTATTCCGGTCTTCGCACCATTAGCCATCTTAATCGGTTCATACTTAACGCTAGAAAAACGCAACCCCCTTGGCGTGAGTCTTTTCATCGTGTTATCACTCACATTTGCTGCTGGCGCCATCATCAGCCAACCCTACATTCCAGCAACCCCAACTGCTGCAATTCACTTAACGCTATTAGCGACTGTGTTATCTATCGGCGCGATCTCAACCGGCATCTTTTATGTCCGCAATACACGATACTGGTTCGCAACCATGCTACTCACCAGCGCACTGGCTTACCCCATCATCAATACAACAATCCCACACATCGATGATCGATCAATCAAATCGCTCGCGATGGATTTAAAACCGATGCTCGAACCCGGCGACATCGTGATCAACTATAAACATTATTACCAAGACCTCCCCTTCTACATTGAACGCGAAACTTTAATCGCTGACTGGCGAAATGAATTGGACTTTGGTGCCACCCATCAAGAAAACGGACCTGAACGACTCATCAACATCGAAGACGCTATGGCACTTTGGAATAGCGATAAAACAGTTTATGCTCTGACGCGATCACAATATTACGACGAACTCTTAGAACAAACACCAAGCGTACGCTTATTCCTCATTTCACGCACACCATCGAATGTGCTCATTAGTAACAAGGATCCTAACAAATGAACCCAGTCATGATGTGTACTATTCTCGTCTCAGTTTTATTAAACTCTGCCGCTCAACTGTTATTAAAAGATGGTATGGCCAGAATCGGATCGTTTGAATTCTCAACCGACAACATCTGGCCGATTGCTTTTAAAGTGGCTTGCAGCCCCGGCATCATTGGCGGTTTGTTTATCTATGTTGTCAGCGTTGTCGTATGGCTCATCGTATTATCACGCGTTGACGTAAGCCTCGCCTACCCCATGACCAGCATCGGCTATATCGTCACCGCCGTTGCAGGCTTCTTTTTATTCCATGAAAATTTATCACTAACCCGAATCATTGGCATACTCGTCATCATGGCCGGCGTATACCTAATCACCAGGAGCTAAACCATGAGCGATGACTTTCTTCCCTTTTCAAAACCAAGCATTTCAGATGAGGCTATCGCTGAAGTCGTTGCCTGCTTAAAATCAGGCTGGATCACTACAGGACCCCGAACCGCACGCTTCGCAGAACTCCTGCAAGACTATTTCCCCACAAAGCACGCACTAACTGTCTCTTCAGGTACTGCCGGGTTACACCTTGCCCTCTTGGGCTTAGATCTATCTCCCGGCGATGAAGTGATCACATCCTCACTCACCTTTGTAGCCTCCCTCAACACCATCGTGCAAGCTGGCGGAAAACCCGTGCTCGTTGATATTAATCCCAACACTCGCAACATGGATGTAAACTTACTCGAAGCCGCCATCACACCTAAAACGCGCGCAATCATGCCCGTGCATTTTGCAGGTCAACCGGTTGATCTAGAACCACTTTATGAGATTGCCAAAAAACACAATCTTCGCGTTATCGAAGATGCTGCTCAAGCCATCGGCTCTGAATATCACGGCAAACGTATTGGCAGCTTCGGCGACACACAAGTCTTTAGCTTTCACCCCAATAAAAACCTCACCACCGGTGAAGGTGGCTGCGTTACAACAACTGATGACGAACTCGCTAAGCACATTAGCGTAATGCGCTTTCACGGCATCGATCGTGACGCGTTTAATCGTTTTTCAAAAGATGGCTCACAAGCCTACGATGTGATCGCGCCCGGACACAAATACAATATGCTCGACATGCAAGCAGCGCTAGGCATTCATCAATTGCCTGCGCTCGAAACATTTATTGAAAAACGCACCGCACTTGCAATGCGATACTATGAAAAACTCGGTGAAATAAAAGCCCTCTCCTTGCCTGAATGTCCGCCAAAAGACGTGATGCATAACTGGCACCTTTTCACAGTCTATGTGGATCCGAAGATTATCTCTCGCGATGACTTTATGTTAAAATTAAAAGAAAACAATATCGGTAGCGGCTTGCACTATGAAGCTGTCCACCTTTATTCCTACTACCAAAAAAATTATGGGTTTAAAGTCGGCGACTTTCCACATGCAGAACGTGCATCAAAAGAAATTGTTAGCCTACCCCTATTTCCTGATATGACCACTGACGAACAAGACCGTGTTATCCAAACCATTAAACAAATAACCCAATAAGGAGCCTCTCATGGCAACACCTTACTTAAGCGTCGTTATCCCCGTGTATAACGAAAGTGATAATTTACAATTGCTCTATGATCGGCTCACAAAAGCCTTAGACGCACTCGACAAAACGTTTGAAATTATCTTCACGAACGACGGTAGTCGAGATAACTCGCTCGAAATGCTCAACAACTTCCACACACAACGACCCACGCAAATTCGCGTCATTGATTTTAACGGCAACTTTGGTCAGCACCAAGCCGTCATGGCTGGATTTGAACACAGCCGTGGCGATGTGGTTGTCACTTTAGACGCCGACCTGCAAAACCCCCCTGAAGAAATTTATAAACTCTTAACGGAATTTGAAAAAGGACACGACGTGGTCGAAGGTGTTCGTCAAATGCGTCAAGACAATCCGTTTAGACGCTACGCCTCTAAACTCTGCAATCGCTTAAGGGAAAAAATTACTGGCATCAAACTCACCGATCAAGGCTCTATGCTGCGTGCTTATTCTCGCAGAGTGACCGATCTCATGGTGATGAGCTCTGAAGCCAGCGCATTTATTCCTGCTCTCGCTTACAGCTTTGCATCAAACCCAGGTGAAGTAGCCGTTGCTCACGAGTCTCGTGCAGCAGGCGAATCAAAGTACAACCTCTACAGCTTGTTACGGTTAAACTTCGATTTAATGACGGGTTATTCGCTCATCCCGCTGCAATTCTTCACCTTCTTAGGTGTCTGCATCTCCGGGTTTAGCTTTATCTTCGTTATCTATATGTTTGCAAGAAGATTAATCGTAGGGCCAGAAGTCGGTGGCGTATTCACCCTCTTCGCTATCGCGTTCTTTTTAATGGGCATCCTCTTATTTGGATTAGGTATCGTCGGAGAATATGTCGGTAGGATCTACCAAGAAGTGCGCCAACGACCAAGACATGTGATTCGAAAAATCACTGAAGAGTCAATAAAAAAAGACGTGCATTGAACGCCTTTTTTTTAGCAAAGAAAAACTACTTTCCAAGCGCCGCTTTAGGCGAAAGAACAGCCGCGCACTCATCTAGCATTATCTTACCAGGCGCAACAAAACTTGCAAATACGCCCATCTTAATCACACCTTCTTGATCTTTTTCTGCCGCTATCACTTTACGTGCATCATCATGCTGCTTTGAAGAAAGTGTTTTAGTGTAAAACGTTTTACACCAATCTTCAGCACCAGCACCGCCTGCAATATAACCCACGTTTTGAATCTCAGGACTCGGTTTAAAAAGCGTCTTGAACGCTGATAAACAAATCAATTCGCCCAGCCCTCGATTCCGAAATTTTTCTGCGACAATAAAATCGGCTACATACGCAAGACCCTTATGCTGAAAAATCAACAACGATGCAAGGATATTGCCTTTGCCATCTTGTAAAGTACACTGCGTTCCACCCCTGGCTTTATCAAGCTCTTGCACTTCACCATAGAGACCGTCTTCAATTTTTTTAGCATTGATAAATTCAGCGTTATCTTTCTTAAACGTAAAAAGCGCCCGACCCCGATTCTTATATTCTCTTTCATCCAACACAAGGTGACATTTAGGCAGATCTTTTTCTTTTAGCTTTGCCTCGATAAGCAACATATTAACAAGCAAATCTTCAGCTCGAATAGTCCATAAGAATTTCACATGAAGTTTAAAGCATCCACTATCTATCGCCTCTTTGAGGTATTGCTCAGGCAAAGAAATCAACTTCTTACCACCATAATTTTCAAGTGTTGGGCTGATCATCGCATAAAATGCCAATCACTTTTCTACCGACTCAGGTAATTGATCGAGTGATACTAAAGTCATCCTATCAAATGGATTCATACCTATACTCACAGCAAAGTCCTGGCCCTTAATCACTGGAGCTGTTTTTTTAACTGTTTTCTGATCTAGCGCGGGTTGTTTCAGCATCTTAATACTCCTTGTTATTAACTCTGTGTTCCCAGTATACACAGGCAACCTTAAGCAAATATTATGAACTCAGAAGAATTTTTAATCAATCAGTTACATTATTACCTAACCGAAATTTATACTACATATAATAGACCCTCAATCAACCCTTGCCATCAACTGTAGAGTCACTTATAATTGCCCACAATCTAATCAAGCAGGGAATATCATGAGTTTGAAAATCTTAATCTTAGGCGTTAACGGGTTCATTGGAAATAGCTTAACATATAGCATCTTAAAAAATACCGACTGGGAAGTGTATGGCATGGATATGTCATCGAACAAACTTGGTCACAGTATCGATCACGAAAGATTCCACTTCATCGAAGGCGATGTCACCATCAACAAGGAATGGATTGCCTACCATGTCAAAAAATGTGACGTAGTGCTCCCACTCGTTGCAATCGCAACCCCTGCAACTTACGTACAAGAACCACTACGCGTCTTTGAACTCGACTTTGAAGCCAACCTCGAAGTGATTCGTCAGTGCGTTCAATACAACACCCGCGTACTCTTCCCTTCAACCTCAGAAGTCTACGGTATGACGCCAACACCTGAGTTTGACGAGTACGAAACACCCCTCACACTCGGCCCAATCCACAAAGAACGTTGGATCTACTCTTGCTCTAAACAAATGATGGACCGCGTTATCTACGCTTACGGTGCACACAAAGGTTTAAAGTACACCTTGTTCCGTCCATTCAACTGGATCGGCCCTATGCAAGATGATGTGAGAGAACTCAAAGAAGGCGGCTCACGCGTACTCACACAGTTCATTAGCAACTTAATTCACGGTAAAGATTTACAACTTGTTGACGGCGGCGCGCAAAAACGTAGCTTCACTTATATCGATGACGGTATCGATGCCTTAATGAAAATTATTGAAAACAAAGATAACTGTGCCGATAAAGAAATTTTCAACATCGGTAACCCTGAGAACAATTTCTCTATTCGCGAACTCGCGGAAATGGTCATGGCAATCAGCAAGGACTACCCTCGCTTTGCCAACACAGGCACAAAAATTATTAACGTGACCTCAAAAGAATATTACGGTGATGGGTATCAAGACGTCATGAGCCGCGTACCTTCAATTAAGAACGCGAAAGAAAAACTCAACTGGGCGCCTACAACCGACATGGAAGCTGCATTACGCGCAACCGTCGGCTACCACTTAGAAAATGCTGAGTGGGCTCCAACGATTGATATCACAAAGGCCGTCGCAGAAACAGCGGAATAATTCATGACTAAAATTCTTGCCTTAAAAATTGACGTTGACACTGAACGAGGTACCCGCATCGGTGTCAACCAATTACTCGGCCTCTTCAGCGAGCTCGACATCAAAGCCACCTTTCTTTACTCCCTCGGCCCTGACAACACAGGTCGCGCAATCAAACGCATATTCCGCAAAGGCTTTTTAAAGAAAGTCTCTCGCACCAGCGTTGTGAGCACCTACGGCTTACGCACCTTAATGAACGGTGTTTTATTACCAGGACCGCACATCGCAAAGAAACACGCTAAGATCATGCAGAAAAGTGCAGCGCTCGGTCATGAGGTCGGCATACACAGCTACGATCATGTCAAATGGCAAGACAACTTATTCAAAATGTCACCTGAACAAGTCAGCAACGAATTTGGTAAGGCATTGGACGCATTTAAATTTGCGTTCAACCTCGACGCCAAAACAGCCGGCACAGCAGGCTGGCAAGCTAACGCTGATAGCTTACAAGCCTATGACAATGCAGAACTGACCTATGGCAGCGATTGCCGTGGTGAATACCCATTCCTTCCAAAAATTGGCAACAAGGTATTCAAAACCCCGCAACTTCCAACCACACTGCCCACACTAGATGAATTGCTCGGTCGACCAGAACACCCTGAAGACACATTAGCTGATTTCTACTTGTCGCAATTGCGTGATGACAGGCCCAATGTTTTCACCATGCACGCAGAAATTGAAGGCATGCAACACCTTACTTGGTTTAAATCATTTCTTGAAAAAGCGTTAGCCGCAGGCGTCGTATTTGAAACAACCGATATGATTGCGCAACGTCTTCTGGCCGATGCCAATGAATTGCCAGTCTGTGAATTCTTGCAAGGCACCATCGAAGGTAGATCAGGCACCTTGGCAGTTCAAGGAGAGAATGCTAGTTAAGCCAAAAGTGATAAAAATGTTCCGTTTGCTTAACAGTAAACCCATTTTTTTCATACAGCGCACAAGCGGCTTCGTTACTGAATTGCGTGACTACGTCACAGCGGTTCATTCCTTCGTCAACACACCACGCAAGCGCGGCATTGATCAGCTTCATTGCGAGTCCTTGGCCACGGTAACTTGGATCAACACCGATTAAATCAATGCAGCCCACATCACCTTTCTTCTTTAAAGTCACAACGCCAATGCACGCCTCACCCACCTTAATCACTTTCACACAATCTGCATTAGTGCGATTAACTGCATTTTCCATCCAACGACAATAGACTTTTTGATACGCATCTGCAGGCATCTTTTTATCTAAATAAAAACGACTGCGCTCGCCAATCTCAAACGCTAATGCAATCAAATCAGGCATCGCTACTCGATCAACATATTCAACGACGTCGCTACCGCAAACCGGTGACAACCCCTCTAAAGATAGTTGGTAAGTCACTTTGATATCAGCCAACACCCCATGACAAGCATCCGCTGCATCTTGCGTTTTGGTATCATCACTCTTTGAAGACCAATAAACACAATCCACACCATCATGACCAAGGGAGGTGAGCGCCGCTTCTAGCTGAGATTGATCCAACACAGGCTCATCAATTCGCGCCACTCGCAAGTCTAAAACATCACTATCCCAGTCTAACAATCGCATATTCACCATGAGTCGCTCCTAAAGTTCTTCGCACATATCCATTAACACGTTAATTTCATCTAAGAATTTCTGATATGAGATTTCAACATCCTGAGCACTCCCTTCGCTTAAGTCACGCTCCAAGGTGTCGGTGGCTTTTTCCAATCTTGGTACTCCCACGTAATGCAAGCCGCCATGGAATTTATGGACTTCATCTTTCAGCAAATCTAACCGGGATGAGGCCTTGGCGTCTTGGACTGTCTTTAAAACATCAGGGATACTGCTAATCAATGTTTTCAGCAATCCTTTGACAAGCTCTTCACTTAAGCCTAAAGATTCAGCAGCATGCTGACTATCAATAATATTCGCACCGCTTTTAGACGAGGCTAACACGGTTTCTTTGGACTTGAACCCCGTAATGTCAATACTACGACCTATAACAAAACGATCAATCACTTGCTTAGATTGCAAACCTGATAAAGGTTTACTTAAAACGCCATCAGCACCACTATCAATACAATTGAATTCTGTTGCTTCATCCGTATGCGCCGTGAGAATAACGATACTTGCCTTAGTCTCACGATTACTCTCAATAGCTCTAATCTCTTTAACAACATCATAACCTTCAAGGTCTGGCAAGCCGATGTCCATATAAATTAAATTAAACGTATTGTCACGAAACTCATCAATAGCTGCGCCCCCACTACCCACAACGACGGCATAACAGCCTAGCTCACGCAAGGTCATCATTATCGTCAGTTGCGCAATGCGATTATCTTCAACTAACAACACCCGAACATCTTTATACTGTTCTCGCCCACCAGGCATATCGTGCGAGAGCAAGGTCGTCGTATCAAATGACATTCCCATCACACCAATAATAGTGCCTGCGTCATCACGGTATGGGACTTTATGACTAAGGTAAATCATAGTTGAGCCATCAGGCAGCGTCACTATTTCTTCTTCACGGAATGTTTTTCCTGAACTTACGACATATTGATCGTTTGCGCGTAATTGCTCGGCGTTCTTTTTCCACGGTAGATCAAAATCAGTCTTCCCAATAATTGAATCGGGTGAGGAAAAACCTAGCACCTTAGCTTGACTCTCATTACAAGCAATGTAAACACCGTCTAAATCTTTGCAATAGGTATGGCCCGGCATGCCCACCAGCACGCGTTGAAGCGATTGGACAAAAGACTCATCAACAGTTGTGGGGTTGGTTTTTTTCATTATTTAACACCTTCTAATCTGCAAAGAGGTCACTGGGGTCAGTTTAAA
>DKOI01000001.1 GCA_002469885.1 Legionellales bacterium UBA7366
GCTATATGCTTGAAAACAATTGCACATGGAAAAAATTACTGGAAAAGGGAAACACGCTTGATTTATCAGTCGCGCTTTTCTCTACTTTGGGCGTGCTACTCCTCACTTACAAAACCATTGATTCAAACTCCGCTTATATTGACGCCGTAATAGACTCGGAGTCTGATTTTTCACAGGTGGCTCAACTTTTTGCGACCGCATTTGTCAGTTACTTTTCAGTGCTTCAAGGCTGCTTATACATCAATTTAAACTCATACCAAAATCGCACACTCTTCCCTGATGGAAAAAGTAACAGCATCGCTGAAAATACAACGCGCAAAGAAGAACTCAATTGCAAATTTATTGATAACCCTGACTGCATTGATGCCTCTGAGTTTAGTCCTTTCAAACCGCTTAAAGACTGCTTTGAACCCATCAGCAACCTCTTTGGGCGATTATCACGCAAGAAAAATAGTGAGCCTGAAATTCCTCTTGATGGCCAAGATATAGAAAATGGGCAATATAAAAAACTAGAGGAGAGTGGAGTTCAAAGCCGAATTTAAACGGCATGCGTCAATGCAAACCGCACCGCTGCGAGCCGAACCTCGTGGCGGTTGCCGATGAATAACTGTTTTTCCACGCGCGTTGCATGCCCTTTTCTGGCAAAACCAAAACACACCGTACCCACGGGTTTTTCAGCCGTGCCACCATCAGGCCCCGCAATGCCCGTCACACTAATTGCCACATCACCCAAGCTGTGGGCTATCGCCCCTTCGGCCATCGCCTTGGCTGTTTCAACACTCACTGCGCCAAAATTCTCCAAAATATCGATAGGAACGCCAATAGACTCATGCTTGGCATCATTGCTGTAAGTGACAAAACCACGATCAAACCAAGCCGAACTGCCGGGTATGCTGGTGATCACTTGCGCAATCCAACCGCCCGTACAAGATTCAGCTGTGACTAACTTTAGCCCGTGTTGTCTTAAATGATCACGCAACGATAATGCACAATTTTCCAATTCATCCACCGTGATTCTCCTACATTTAATGAGGTCAATAAGTTATACTAGCGCCTTTCATAATAGATGTAAGAATAAATTATGGCAAACGCGGCGATCGAAACTCACACCCCCATGATGCAACAATATCTTCGACTAAAAGCAGATCATCCCGACATGCTGGTCTTTTATCGCATGGGTGATTTTTACGAACTTTTTATGGCGGATGCCGAACGCGCAGCGCGCTTAATCGACATCACCTTAACGCACCGAGGTAAATCAAACGGCAAACCGATTGCAATGGCGGGCGTGCCTTTTCATTCAGTCGAACCCTATCTCGCAAAACTCGTCAAACTGGGCGAATCCGTCGTTATCGTTGAACAAGTGGGTGATGCCGCTACATCAAAAGGGCCTGTTGAACGTAAAGTCGCACGCATCATCACACCCGGCACCCTCAGTGACGACGCCTTATTAAATTCGCACAAAGAAAATATTATCTGCGCCGTACACCAGCACAAAAACACGTTCGGTATTGCCAGTCTTGAATTGAGCACTGGTCATTTTCATGTGTGTGAGGTAAAAGGTCGCGAAGCGTTAATGAGCGAGATAGAACGCTTGCAACCAGCCGAAATGCTTATTGGCGAAAATGCAGAATTCAACAAACGAAAAACACTCTGCTTACGCGAACGCCCAGAATGGGACTTCGACCTTGACACCGCGAACAGAACCTTGCAACAACAATTTAACACACAAGACCTCACTGGTTTTGGTTGCAGCGATTTAAAAGTCGCTGTTTGTGCTGCAGGCTGTTTATTACAATACGCCAAAGAAACGCAACGCAGTTTATTGCCACACATTCAAGAGCTCAAACGTAACGACCAACAAGATGTGATCACGCTGGATGCTACCACACTGCAAAATCTTGAAATCATCAGCAACTTACGCGGCGGTAATGAAAACACTCTCGTCTCCGTATTAGATAAAACACAAACCGCCATGGGCGCACGACGTCTACGACGTTTTTTAACAAGACCGGAGCGCTCTCACGACATAATCAACTCGCGCCTGAGCGCAGTGCAAGCCTGTCTTCACAATCACCACTACGAAACCATGTCGCCACTACTTCGCGAAATCGCAGATATGGAACGAATCCTCGCACGAGTTGCTTTAAAATCTGCACGCCCACGCGACCTGTCTCAACTACGACAAAGTCTACAAGCACTACCCGGCTTACAAAACGAACTCGCAAAACAACACGCACCTTTATTGTGCGAACTCTCTAAAGATATTTCAGTCTTCCCTGACACAGCCACCTTATTAAAATGCGCCATCATTGAAAACCCACCCGTTGTCATTCGTGATGGCGGCGTAATCGCTCGCGGCTATGATGAAGAGCTCGATGAACTGCTCGACCTCAACGATAATGCAAGTCAGTTCCTAGCTGATCTTGAAAAGCGTGAAAAAGAACGCACCGGCATTAGCACATTAAAAGTGGGTTACAACAGAGTGCACGGATTCTTTATCGAAATCAGTCGCGCACAATCTGCTGAGGCGCCTATCGACTACGTGAGAAGACAAACACTTAAAAACACAGAGCGTTTCATCACGCCTGAGCTTAAAGAGTTTGAAGACAAAGCATTGAGCGCGAAAAGCCGCGCGTTGGCGCGCGAGAAATTACTCTACGAAGACTTACTTGAAAAATTATTAGCGCAACTCCCACACTTGCAAACATCCGCCAATGCCATCGCCACATTAGATGTGTTAGTCAATTTTGCAGAACGCGCTGACAGCTTAAATCTATCAGCCCCAACATTCACCGACACCCCTGGAATGAATATTGAAGAAGGCAGGCACCTCGTCGTTGAAAACGTCATCGACCATCCGTTTGTTGCCAATGATACGTGCCTCACTCAAGAGAGCTGCATGCTGATGATCACCGGCCCTAATATGGGCGGCAAGTCTACTTACATGCGACAAACTGCCTTAATCACCTTGCTTGCACACACAGGGTGCTTTGTTCCAGCAAGATCAACCCTTATGGGCCCTATCGACAGAATCTTCACACGCATAGGGGCAAGTGATGATTTATCAGGCGGACGATCAACCTTCATGGTTGAAATGACCGAGACAGCAAACATTTTACATAACGCCACAGAGAACAGTTTAATTTTAATGGATGAAGTCGGACGAGGCACAAGCACCTTCGATGGATTATCCTTAGCTTTTGCAGCCGCTAAACATTTGGCCGCTAAAACAAAAGCACTCACCTTGTTTGCCACACACTACTTTGAGTTAACAAGCTTAAGTGACGAAATCCCCAGTATTGTTAACGTGCATTTAGATGCAACAGAACATAACGATGACCTCATTTTTCTTCACCGCGTAAACCCTGGCGCAGCAAATCAAAGTTATGGTTTACAAGTCGCTAAACTCGCCGGTGTGCCGCGCAGCGTTATCACTGAAGCTAAAGCCAAATTGCGCGCGCTCGAACAACAAAGTTTAAAAACAAATCCGGCCGCACACTTACAACAAGACTTTTTCAGCGAACCGGCGCCCACAGTATCACCCGCGCTAGAAATGTTAGAAAAAATTGATATCGATGAACTCTCACCCAAAGACGCATTAGACGTACTCTATAAACTGACCGAGAACTTATAACAATGAAATACAAAAGCAGGAGGCACCCAAATGAATGGAAACGAAACACTAGAAGCAACAATTAAAGCTGGCTACAAAGCTAAAGTGGCAGAATTGAAAAAACCTCAGATAACTGGGCCAACAAGGCCAAAACCACCATCGGCTCCACCACCAGTCTTTCGCCAATCCACGCGCCCAACATCAAGACCTCCGTTACCACTTGTGCCGCCTAAACCATCAGTGCTAGAAACAATGCCCTTACCTGCTTTGCCCAGCATGGCAAAAAGCAACCGACAGCGCACCGAGCAAACGCCACCTGCCCTGCCGCCGAAGAAAACGAAACAGAGTAAAAAACCTATAGACATGAAAGAGCCTAAAAAAGCTGATCCGAAGTATGGTGCCATCATGCTTCAACAACTCTGCGAAGCCATGCTGCCGTTGTTACCCAACCCAATCGCAAGGCCTAAACTTCAAGAGCATCATTACTTCAATACTAAAAGACTCATTCAAGCTCTGCAAAAAGATAACAGCAGCGCTGCACTCTCAACCATTCTACCCACTCACCAACGCATCATCGGACTGCTATCGAAATTCGCTTGCAACCTTTTAATTACGTATATCAACACAGGGATCATTCCTGAAGCTAAAGATAAAGAATCAACTCAAACCCAACTCGCCTTCTATGTGCGCCAAATCATACACAATCAAAAAATGGATGCACTTGACACCAACCATGCGGCAAACATATTCTTGGCGGCGATCAAGCTCGCAGCACACGCCGAACCTGATATTCAAGCACGCGTCTTTGACGTGTGTGCAGAGCTGCAAAAAACAGGATTTTCTATTGCGAAAATCCACCTTAATCAAAAAAAACCCGACAAATACTTACTCGCAAAGCTTGCCGCCATTGACACCAGTGGCAAGCTGACACGAGAGCTCGGCGCCATCCAGGACGATTTCTTATTTCAAATAAACAAAGGTCAATTATGGTGGTGCGCGTTATTCGAAGCAGCCGCTGCGGATAGCAAACCTGCTACATTTGCAATTGCTCAACGCTGCACTAACTATCGAACCCTAGAGGATTTTATAATGCGACTCGATGATTTTGAAGTCAACCCTAAAAAGCCCGAGTTCATCATGGCTTATCGAAAAAAATATGCTCTGTCACATCATAAAATGCTATCAATGAAATTACTATTGTGGGATATCGCCTTTAAGCTATATCCAAAAGAAGCTGCGCTCCCTGCTGAAATTGAAACGTACCACCAAAAGGCCGCGATTCATGAAGCAAAGAATATAAAAACACTAAGCGATGCAACTGCAGTTTATAAAAAACATATCAAACAGCCCTACATGACCGAGGAAAAGCCGCAGCAACACAGAATGTTTTCACCGTCGAGCTCATTTAAACGATCGTTTATTGAAATGATGCAGGCTGAGGCTGCAAAACTAGCAAGTGCAAAACCTGAAGACATGTCTGCGCTTGCGTGGTATACCAGCATTTGCGAACTCATGAACTCGGCATTATTTCAAGAACCTGATGAAAGGCTGGGTTTAAATCCACTCTCACTCAAACAGCTTGAATCTTATCAAGCTGTCGCGGGTAAGCAGGTCGCTACTAGCAAAGCTGTGATTTAGGTGAGGGTTTTTAATTGTAATGGACCCCGGCTCGGGGGCCGGGGTGACGCACATTTCGTCATACCGGACTTGATCCGGTATCCATATTTAATAAAATGCGCTCTTCCGTAGAATCAGAAATCTTCACAAATGACCCCGTTCGTTTCCATACGCCAAAATCTGACGCCTTCCCACTTACATTTTCATTCGATTTAAGCTCTACAGATCGCCCCAAGATATACGCATGTATCGCCTTCATAAACCCCAATACCGTTATTGGCATCAACGACACAACAAAGGTAGCGGCCGCGCCTAAAAAGGATAATGATTCACACACAGCCGCAAACACGGCAGGCGTCATCGACAACACACCCAATGCAATCACAGCCGATTGCGCAGCGAAGAGTATTCCCACATAAGCGCTAAGAATATAAAGCCCGCACAGCATCGCTAGCGCTGGATGCTTGTCAGCGGCCTTTTCCATTGCAAACGTTGGGCGAATGATAGGGAAAAGTAAGGCGTAAAAAATAAACGGTAAAGTCGCGAAAGCTTGCTTCAAAAGATCGCCGCTGGAAAACGCAAAATCACACACCCGCTTTAATTGATACACTGTAAAATACAGTACAAGATTATGCAGTAATTTCAATACAAATAACCCATTGTGCAAATGGAAAAAAGTGCGGTTAAAAAAACCCGTGCACTTTTCATGACCGGGCGTAAAGCCTATAAATTGCCACACACTGTAATCAACTTTTGCATAGCGATTATTGAGAAACATGTCATTATAAACTTGCCTCTCGAGACTGGGAATTTTTTCACACACTTCAAAATTTTCTAACGGCTTATCTTCCAAAATCACATCGGATTTCGCACGCTGCATCTCGAGCTCACCAATCAGCTCCTCTAAGGATTCAGCAACATTTCTAAAATTCATATTTTTCAAGCGGCCAATAACATTACGTAATGACGCTTCTTGGGCCTCATCATCAGCATGGAATTCAATGTCGAGATTTGCCTCATCAAGCTTACGTAATGATTCGCGTAAACTCTCAGCTGACGCCTGAGCTCCCATGTTTGACAACCGACAATGCAAAGCCAACTGCATTTTAGGCGGCACGCTTTTAACAAATAACTGGAATATCAACTCGCCCATTGAAAACAGATCCGTTTGTCGCGTATAAAACAGACCATTGTTCTGAATCACATCAGGGCTCATATACAACAACGTTCCTTCAAAATCACCCTCAACACCTTTCATTTCAGGGTCATGTTTTGCAAAGGAAAAATCAATAAAGCGAGACTGCCCCGTACCCTCATCATATAAAATATTGCCCGGTTTGATATCCACGTGCAGCACATTTTTCGAATGAATAAATTGCAATGCACGCATGGCCGATATGGCTATATCAAAACGCTTATATAACGGAATGTCTTGACGAAATTGATTGCTCTTGCACCAGAGCTTTGCTTTCTCTTCAGGTGTTGACTCGCTCGTCAACTTTCGCTCTTCATAACAAAATGAATCCAGCGGCCTTCCTGGCACTAACGGTTGAACTATCACCTTCTTGTTTAAGCGCCCGTCAGATGCACCAAAGCGACGCTGTGATCGCAAACGTACACCGTAGACATGCTCCATCATTTTCTTCTCAACAGCATAGTTGTTATCATTCAACTCTGCTACGCGCGCACTGTCTTCATCAATCATGCACAAAGCCACTGCCGGGCCCAACGTTAAGTGTTGCTTCGATTGAACTGGAAAGGCTAATTTAACGCGCTTGGAACTCCCCTGACCTAAGGTTCTTCGCGTCACTAGATATAACTGCTCTTCAACTTCAACCATGGAATAAGGCGCGGTTATTAACGAACCAGAATCTTGTTCTCGATAACGGCGAATCTTACCGGCTTGTTCTTCTTTTTTTTCATCGCTAAAATTCGCCCACTGCGAAACGGCAACGCTTAGTTGCTGAGTTTCTTTTTTTGATAGTGCCGGCGGCATATGACTTGACTGAGGCGTTTGATCTTGCGGGAGATAAAAATAATATAATCCATATAAACGTGGATCAGGGAACCAAGATTGATAAACACAAGGTAACGCAAAATCACCCGCCTCTTTAACAGATGCAATCACCTCATCGTCGTTAAGCTTTGTGAAAATCAGATTTTTATTAACATTTTGTGCTTCTGAACGCATGCACACACCCTGGATATTATTGTTATAATGCAGCCAGTATAAAGCTAAAGTCTTAACTCAACATTAAGGCGTGTATGCAAAGCGATCAGCAATGTTTCTTTAGTGTAACAAAGCGCAACAAATCGTTATTCGCACTTGCCTTCAATCCAATGGCCTGGCGACAAACTCTTCGGTAAATATTGTTTACCAAAACGAGTACGTTTTAATTTGTTAACTTGCAGACCTTGCGATTCAAACAAACGCTTCACCTCACGGTTTCGGCCTTCCATCAACACAACTTTGCACCACTTGTTTGCACCCTGGCCGCGCATCACTTCGATTTTTTTAAACGATGCCATGCCGTCATCAAGCATCACACCTTTTGTTAACCGCGCAATAATGGCTGGCGTTATCTCACCGAGTATACGCACTTGATATTCGCGCTCTAAATTGCTCGAAGGATGCATTAGCGTATTGGCGACCTCACCGTTATTCGTAAACAGCAACAAGCCTGTGGTGTTTATATCTAAACGGCCCACAATAATCCAACGACCAATTTTAAGCGACGGTAATGATTCAAACACGGTACGACGACCATCGGGATCATCACGCGTACAAATCTCACCTTCAGGTTTGTGATAAAGAATCACGCGCGTTTCTAAGCCGCCGACAATATGCACCGGCTTACCATCAACATGTATTTCAACACCCGGACCCACGCGATCACCAATCGTGGCGATTTTACCATCGACCGTGACTGAACCTTGGGAAATTAAACGCTCTGATTCACGCCTAGAAGCGACGCCTGCACGGGCCATGACTTTCTGTAACTTTTCAGTTTCTGTTTTTTTTAATTCTCTTGACACATATCACCTAATTTTTCTGTATTTTCTTCTTCATCATCTGCGGCGTTTTCTTGAACTGCTTCAACAAGCTCAGCACTCTCGCCACTCTCTTCATCATCATCGGACATTTCAATCGTTTCGTCAGCTTCTGGTTCTTCAGAAGGCTCTGTAGACAGCGCCTCGGTAGTTTCACCAGCTTCGGCATCCATTCCCAAATCCAACTGTTCCGCTAACTTTTCTTCAACTAGCTCTAAACTTTGCACTTCATCCAAACCAGGCAAATCATTTAATCCTGACAAATTAAAATAATCTAAAAAGCGTTTTGTCGTGCCATACAAACTTGGACGACCTGGCACTTCACGCTGCCCAACTGAGCGCACCCATTCGCGCTCTAATAAAGTTTTAATAATATTTGTGCTAACCGCAACACCACGCACCGCTTCAATTTCAGCACGTGTGATCGGTTGTCTATAAGCAATCAATACTAAGGTTTCTAACAAGGCGCGTGAATAACGCGCAGGACGTTCTTCCCATAATTTACGAATCCACTGCGCATACTCAGCACGCGATTGAAACTGGTAACCCGAGCCAAGCTCTCTTAATTCAATGCCGGTTCCTTCGCAAGTATCCTGGAGTTCAATCAACGCTTCTTTAATGGCAGTGTTACTAGGACGTTCGTTTTCTTCAAACAACAAAGCCAACTGGGAAATTGGCATAGGACTGTTCGCGGCAAAAATTGCTGCTTGTAAAATATTTTTAAGCTCCATCTTCAACTGCCTCTTCTTCAAAAATGTCATCAGCCTTTTTTTCCACAGATTTCACATGGATAGGGCCGTAGGGTTCAGCTTGCACTATTTCAATCAAGCCATCTTTCATTAATTCTAGTATCGAGATAAACGTGACCACCACACCTAAGCGCCCTTCTTTCATTGTGAAAAGACTGGTGAACTCAGCAAAGTTAGTCTCGCTGATTCGCGCCAACACATCGGTCATGCGCTCACGAATCGATAAGGTTTCTTTTTCAATTTGGTGATGTGATTTTAAATCAATGCGTTTTAATATGTCTTGAAACGCAAACAATAATTCTTGCAAATCCACTTCAGGTTCTGGACGTTCAATATTGAGCGGCGGAGGCGCTGCAGAAGAACGGAAAGTATCACGCCCCTCTCTTGGCAACTCGGCCACATCTTCAGCGGCTTTTTTGAATCGCTCATATTCTTGCAATCGACGAATGAGTTCGGCACGCGGATCTTCTTCATCCCCTTCTTCCTCCTCAGGGCGAGGCAATAGAAAGCGCGATTTGATTTCAGCTAGCATCGCCGCCATCAAGAGATATTCTGCCGCCAGCTCCAAACGAAGCATGTCCATTAAGTCGATATAATCCATATATTGCTTTGTGATCTTCGCAATTGGAATATCTAAAATATCCATGTTTTGGCGTTTGATTAAATAGAGCAAAAGATCTAAAGGACCCTCGAAGGCTTCTAGAATCACCTCTAAAGCATCAGGTGGAATGTAAAGGTCTTTGGGTAGCTCGTTGTAGTCGTGCCCTAGTACCTTGGCTATCGGGGCTTCTGCCACCATGTCGTCTGATACGAACTCAGCACTGTCCATAAATTATCCTGTCTTTCATCTCGGGTCATTTTCTAGGATAATACGGGTTTGCTTGAGGTTTGTACATAAGATGGCCCAAAATAATCGCCAAATCATCGAAAAAGCAGCGATTGCACTACGCAATGGTGAGCTAGTCGCACTTCCCACTGAAACCGTTTATGGTATCGGGGTAGATGCCCTAAATGAAAACGCCATTGCGCGATTGCGCCAAGTGAAAAATCGGGAGAACACCCAAGCCATCAGCGTGTTAATTGCCTCGATTGATGACATGAAAACCTGGGCTCGTGAGATACCTGATACCGCTCTTGCACTTGCAGAGCAACACTGGCCAGGACCGCTGACAATCGTATTAAAAAAGAAAGGCGGCGTGAGCGACAGCTTAACCGGCGGAACAGATACGATCGGTTTACGCGTACCCGACCATCCATTCACACTTGAAATTATTAAAACACTGGGAAACGGCATTGCAGCGCCGTCTGCGAATCGAAAAGGTGAAGCCAGCCCAACCACTGCCGAAGAGGTGAAGAGCGCATTAGGGCATGATGTCGACTTAATTATCGACGGCGGACCCTGCACCCACGGTACAGGATCCACTATCGTCGACCTTACTGGCGACACACCCAAGGTGCTACGCCAGGGGTCTATCGAGATTTAACTCTCGCGGCGCATGCCTGGAATGATAATGTTTGCCCGCTCAGGATCAAAATCAAGCTCGCCTTGAGCATTTCTAAAAAATGCTGCTGAACGAGGAAGATTACCCAAACCTGGGATATCAACATAATTAACCCCATTCGTAATCTCATCACCATTTTCGTCATGGATCGTGATGCTATCAGACAGGTCAAAATCTCCGCCCACTTCTTCCCATCGCTTACCACTTCGAGCACGCCAATGACTAAGCGATTCTTCTCTCGTGTTTTTAAACTCGCCACTTTGTGGAACACGCAAAGAATCTTTTTCTTTTGGTGTTGATTCAGGGCTTGCATAAGGATATGGCATCTCCAAGTGCGCCGTTGGAAGACGCGGTGAAGCTGGCTCAACATCATCACTGTGCTTTGATTCAAGGCTGCTATCAGGCGTGACTTCAAAGTCTGTCGTTTCATCACCAAATGATAAATCACTTGATGAAACACTGTCACCCAAAGCTCTTAACGCTCTTTTTTCTAACGCAAGCTCTGGCTCTGTCTTAGCTGACTCAACTGCTTTCGCTTTAGGCTCAGCCTTTTTCAAACGACCCGCTTTGCTCGCAGCTGACATTGCAATCGCTTGCTGCATTGCTTGCTCTGCTGTTAACACTTTCTGTGCCGGCTCTTCTTGCTGAACTGGCTGCACTACCGGCTCTTGCTTCAAACCTAATACTGTATCTTTTAATTTTTTAAACATAATTGCCCCCATTTTTCATTGATGTAATAAACTCTTAACGACAGTTCGCCAACAAACTGGCAAAAGCCCTATCACCACCAGAATCAAAATTATGACTTGCTGAGCTAGGAGCACTCCAAGGCCAGTCTATCGACTCTGCTGGCTCTTTAGGTTTAGCTGACATTCTTTTCATAAATTCTTTATGCATAAGCTGGCTATCTTTGTCGCAACTAATTTCTGGGATTTTCCACTCCATTTTCTTAAACAGTGCTTCTGTTTCACGCCTATGCACTGAAGATTGATATTGGTCAAAGTCATACCAATCAGCCCATGCAGCTTCATTAACTCCTTTCCAACGTCGAGATTGAAAATAAGCATCAACCGCGTCTTTTTTATACATATACTCAGCAGGGTTGAGATATAATTCTTCAAGCCACTTCTGGCGATCTTTCACGTTACGTTCAGCACGGAGTTTTTGAACCCAAGCTTCTGTGATACCACCACCTTGCTTACTTACCTGCTCAACCTTTCTTTCGGCAACTACAGACTTCAAATCAGCACCGCTGTTGTGAGAGTCAAAGCTCGTTGCTGGCGAGGCACTCGCTGGAGATACCGTAGAAGCCGTAGAAGATATTGAGTTAAAATCCAAGACTGACGACGAACGTGAAAATGAAGAGTAAGGCGATCCGCCCAATGCCCGCCCACCTTTAGCTCGCGAGGTGTTTTCATTACTAATCGCCGGCTTATTCGACTTAGCATGGATGCAACCCACAACCGCGACCAAGGCAGCCAAACCCAAGGTTACCCAACCGATTGGGTTCCACAGGTTTGCAGATCCGAAAATAATTAACCCTGTACCGACTGCATTTAACAAGCCAACGGTTGCGGCTGTTTTGTTATAACTGTTTTTAAACAAATAAGCTGTCGCTGCAAGGTTTGCTATCGCAAGCGTAATGGCACCTAGAACAAGGCCCACCATCGCTGCCGTCGTTTTAATTGATATCGTCGCTAAATAAGGTGCCGCCACAGAAGGCACTGTCATTTTTGCTCCCAGCAAATACACAGGAATCATTAAGAGCGGTGAGATTGATCCAACTCTTGTTGAGTATGTAAGCATAGCTAATCTTTCATCTGCCTCGCATAAACGCTGGAGCTCTCTCGTGTTCTTTTCTTGGTAGAATTCATTGAACACTATCAATGCCAAACTATTACCCTCTGCTAAAGCTAAGGAATCGAGAGATTTTTTTAAGCCAGGCAATGTCATATGCCCTAACGCAAGCTCGCGCTCAAGCACGTCGAACATGTATTGGTTGCGGGTGGCACGGGCGGCAGGAGTAAGCCAATACCTTTTAGCTTCTGAATCACATGCATTTTCAAAATCGGATGATCTCGGAGGTTTGACAAGCTGAAAGTTAATGCCCATTTCGTTCATAGGCTCTAAGTTTTCACCAAATTCTGGCTCATCGTCGATTAAGGTGAGAGACTCTAAAGCATTGTTCTCCTTAAGGCGCTTGAGCATACTATTTTTACTATTATCTTCATGCTGAAGCTTTAAGTCGCTTTGTTTTTTCAAATAAGTTCGTCTTGGCCCAAAACATTCATCATATGCTTTATACATACCTTCCAACATAGCAGGCTTATTTGCTGTTAAGCGATGGGTGCCTGAAACAACGAGAAGATTGTTCGCAGAAAGAATACCAAAAAACATTTTCTGAAAGGCAACATCTTCAATACAAACGCTGTGAGAAAGCTCCATGCCTTGAGCACAAAAGTAGAAGGAATCACTAAGACTGTCATAATAAGAAATATCTTCCTTGGCTTTTCCGTCAGATCCAAATTTACCACAATGGTGCTCAATAAAATATGCTTGCGCCCTCCCCAAGTTACTTATTGTCATATCATGATCCACAGCAAAGCCGTGTTTTGGACTGTTTAAATCGGAACTATTTAGCAATGACTCTTGAAGCATGTTATCTACCCCCCATTTAGTAGATTGTTGAATTGTATATATAATAACAGAAAAACCTTAAGGAAATATTAAGGAAGTGACTTATTTGTGAACCTAACTCACTGATCGTATGGTTTTTTTTCATTAATTGTCGGGTTATTTTGTGAATCAATAAGTTAGGTATCGCTTTGCATCGGCGGTTTAAAAGTGCGATCATGCAAAAAATGACACTTAAGAGAGCTGCATGTTTAAGAAATTTTTATTGGTTTTATCACTGACAGCAACATCAATAAGTTATGCGCACCTATGCCCTGTGACTGCGGATGTGATGCATAAGAAAAAATGGCTGGCACCTGAGCATTGGCGCGAAGCTTATCACTATCGCCATCCCAAAAAACCGATTGTGTTTGCCAATGCGAGCGCATACAAACGCAAAGATCATTTTTCCGTGTATTGCTATTACAATGGTGATCATAAAAATTTAAAAGGATATTCAACACTTGTCATCATGCGCGATTTTCCAACCGATGAAGTAGACTTTTCTGCCGATCAGTGGAGAACACTTTACGATGGCATGCATCAATGCGGCACGCCGGATGTGACCGCTGCTAATTATCCAACTGATCGCGATGCGTGTGAGTGGTAGTAACCGCGAAAATTTGCAACCCACTTATCGTTTGCTTCAGTTGTAGCCCGCACAAGCAGCGCGCAAGCGTTGCGCCTGCGGGAATTGCCCGAACCGATTCACGATACGAGATTGAATATAACCCTGCAGGCGCTCACGTTGTTCTCTTGTGCAGGCTACGGTTGCTCAAACAAACATACGTACGTAACCTTGAAAGCGTAATCGCGAAGCCCCTATTGTCCTTGCGCTAAGGTGTAACCCCTCTCACCATCAAAAGAATATAAATGCTGCGAACGAACAAACTCAAGGCCTAAGCCATCAATCTTCGCGAGCAAATCAATAATCTCTTTTGTTTGCAAAATACGGTCTTCCATCACAGTAAAGAAACGACAGCGGTAGCAATCAGAGCAGGTTGTTTTTTCCATTTTATCGGGCCAGACTTTCATGCCACGATTAATGATCACATCTAATTTCAACCGCCCATTTACAGCCGACAATTTATCCGCTAACTGATCGGGGCTGAGTGTGCGGTTATTTAAGTAAACATCCACACCCACTAACACTTTTTCTTTTACTGCAACATCACGCTTACTCACGCATGAAATCTTTGATTTTCCATCAGCGCTGTATTTCACTTCTTCAAACGTTGATGGTTTTTGGCCGAGTCGACTAATCACCGCATCGGCAAACGCTGTGGTACCGACTTTTTCTTTACTGATGTCATTTGAATAAATATCACCGGTATGCACACCGTCTTCTAACGTTTTTAACCACGCATTTTCAATGTTTGATGCAACATCCGGCGCACCAATATGGATTAACATTTGAATAGCTGCGTTTAACAAACCTGAAGGATTTGCAATATCTTTCCCGGCAATGTCAGGTGCCGAACCGTGAATCGCTTCAAACATTGCCATGCTCGCGCCCACGTTAGCGGACCCTGCCATACCAACAGAACCCACAACTTGCGCTGCAACATCTGAAATAATGTCGCCGTATAAATTTTCTGTGACGATCACATCGAATCGCTCAGGATCAGCGGCCACTAAAGCGGTACCGATATCGACAATATAATGATCGGTTTGAATCTCAGGATACTCTTGCGCAATCTCATCAAACACCGAATGAAATAAACCATCCGTCATTTTCATAATATTGTCTTTACTCAAACAACTGACTTTTTTACGATTAAACTGTCTTGCGTACTCAAATGCATAACGCACAATGCGCTCACAACCTTGACGTGTGATCACTTTCGAACTCTCAAACACATTATCTGTCATACGGTATTCAATGCCGGCATAGAGATCTTCTTCGTTCTCGCGGACAATGACTAAATCCATTTTAGGAAAATGCGTTGGCACAAACGGTGACAGTGCTTTACAAGGACGCACATTGGCATACAAGCCCAATGTTTTTCGCAAGGTGACGTTTAAACTTTTATAACCCCCGCCTTGTGGCGTGGTAATGGGCGCTTTGAGCAATAAGTTGGTGCGATTAAGGGAAGACCACACTTCATCAGGAATACCCGAAGAATAACCAGCCAAGTACATTTTCTCGCCAATCTCAATCACCTCAGGATCGATAGGCGCATCAGCCGCTTCTAAGATCTTCAGTGTAGCGGCCATTATCTCTGGCCCAATGCCATCACCGTAAGCGACTGTTATACTTGTTTTTTTGCTCATGAGCACCCCTTTAGCTGGATTGAAAACTATATATAGTATACCAAATCACAGCAGCGTTTGCATTAGATGCATACGCCGCGCCAGGGTATTCAATGATTAAAACAGTGTTGATTCGACCTTAACCTCATTCAATAAATTAACAACGATATCTTGCATGTTCATGGATAAAGACCCTTTAACCAAGACACTCGTTCCTTGATTCAACTCAGGCTCCAACTCATTTAATAGATTAGCGCGTGATGAAAAGTGCATTGCCCCCTCACCAAAAGTGTCCGCTGTCTTCTGTGTTAATTCACCGTAAGTAAACAACTTATCAATGCCACTGGCTTTTGCATAAGCACCGATCTCAGCGTGAAAGCGCTCCTCTTCTGCGCCCAACTCTTTCATATCACCTAAGACTAATATTTTTTTACCTTCGGAGAGCTTTAAAATGTCGATACCCGCTCTCACTGAAAGCGGATTTGCGTTATACGCATCATCAAACAAAGTCACGTGCCCTGGGAGCTCTAATACACGCAGACGACCAGGCATTGCAGTCACCGCCTCCAAGCCCTCTTTGATTGCTGAAAGCTCAACATCAAGAACCAATGCTGCAGCGGTTGCCGCCAATGCATTTTTTACATTGTGTGCGCCAACGAGCTTTAGCTCAACATCAATATCACCATGAGGTGTATGCAAAATAAATGTTGTTTGAGGCATAATGGTTTTAATCGTAGCACGCACATCGGCACGCTCATCATCACCGAAACTCATCACTCGATGACCTTCTAATTGGCCACACCAATAATCGAAAAATGGTTCGTCACGATTAAGCACTGCAGTGCCTTGCAACGTTAAGCCAGAAAAAACTTCTGCTTTTGCTTTCGCAACACCCTCGAGACTACCCACACTTTTGAGATGGCACGGAGCAACATTCGTAATCACTGTCACATCCGGGCGGGCTATATCACTTAAGTATTTTAATTCCGAAAAACGATTCATACCCATCTCAACCACAGCAGCTCGATGCTTTGAGGTTAATCGCGTTAAAGTCAAGGGCAATCCCCAGTGATTATTCAACCCGCCAGCAGAGGCTAGCGCTTTATCTTTACCAAGAACCACTTGCAATATAGAGCCAATTAAATTCTTTGTCGTCGTCTTACCTGTGCTCCCTGTAACCGCAATCAATGGGATTTTAATTCGATCTCGACAGTCTGCTGCCAACGCACCGAGCGCTAGCGTTGTATCTTTTACAATGAGCTGAGGAAAATCAACGTCGACTTTTCGGTTAACGATCGCTGCCACTGCACCTTTGCGCTTGGCTTCTGTTAAAAAATCATGGCCGTCAAAGGTATCGCCTTCAATCGCGACAAACAAACAGCCCGGCGTTAATGTGCGTGTATCAATACTCACTGCATCAATTATAGGGTTCTCACCTGCCAAAGGCACTTTCAACACATCTGCAACGCGAACCAAACTATATTCCATCATACTCTCTCAACTCCTTATTTCGGTATAAGATAAAACCTTAACTCTCAACCTTTGCGGGTTCAATCAACGACGATATTCCCTCAATTTCAATGCCATTAATTTTATAAACCTCACCAACACCTGTCAGTGATGTTTCATAAAAACCATCCTTTTCAATTATGTAGCCTTGATCAACCCATGCCTGAATTTGATCTTCGTGTTTTTTCTTTCGCTCTTTAGCGTCAAACCCTTTTGTTGTTTCCAATGCATCAGCCGTCATTGCGTCGACCTCTTCATCTATAAAATGTTGCACTAGGGCTTTAGGTACGCTGAATTTTAATAATGAATGCATAGCCGAGACAATGTCGACAATAGACGCACTGGTAGGTTTCGCTGGCCACGCAAGACTCGCCTGCAATTGCGCCACACCTTGAGGCAAGCCTAAGGTTAAATAATCTAAAGACAAACGGGTACCATTGCTAATCAACGGAAACAAATGCTCAAGGCCAAGCGAACTGTTACTCCCACCTTTTGACAGGTATAAACCAATCAATTCACTCATCGATTCAGCATGTAAATTATCAAGAGAAAACTTAAGGCCAACTGGCGCATAGCGCGACTCGCTTATTTCAAGCGCCTCAGCACTGGCAAGCAGATGCATTGCATATGAATCATTGGTTAGCTTTGAATTGGCATCGAGTTCACCTTGCTGAATTGCGAAGAGAGGCTCACCTTCGTCAATCAACCGAGCACCTGCCATACGAAAACGAAAAACAGAGTTTGTTAAAAAAGGCATTGGCGTTTTATCGGCATTTAACGCCATCAACATCTTACTAAAATGATGCTCATTTTCACCATAAGTCAACGCAAGCGGTTCGGTTTGCACGTGAAGCTTGAGTTTATCACCTGAGGAGGCCATGTCGTACTCACCAAACACGCCACCCCAATCAATATGCACACCTTTACTGGAAAAGTTAGTAGAAGACAAATCAAATGCGCCGCTAAAACTGTCATCAAACCCAATCACTCCGTACGCACTCACCGTTGGCACCCGCGTGTTTAACAGTAAAAATACCGCGTTGATATAATCAGAAAAACCAATTTTGCCTTCGATATCGGCCAATGCGAACGTGAAAAGTTTTTTATGCTTATTAAACACTAATGGGCCATGCCAAATTTCTACCGTGTTACGCGTCAAAGGCAAATCAAGCCCCTGCGTAAACGGGCCTGCTTCAACAAGCACTTGCGCTGTTGATGAAAACCATCCTCGATGATAATCTTTCAAAATAACCTTTGCACCCGTACTGGCAATATAACTATTCATTGACGTAACAATATCGTTAACACGGTATTTAACAACACGCCCCATCAACCACGGCGTCACAAACGCTATAGCAACAACGACAAACATGATGAGCGTCAACTTCCTTGTCTTTCTCATGAAACTCCCTCTTCTTCCAAATGCTCTATAATTAATTGGACTGACTTAACGCCACGGAATTCATTCACATCTAAACGATAAGCCGCATTGATTTTTTGACAGCGTTCATTAGGCCATGCATCAGTATTCACATTAAAGGCAATTGCATTAATCGCATGCTCACTGCCTGTTGCGCCTAACACTAATTTCAAATGGTTTGTTCCAACTAAGCGTTGTTCAACAATTGAGAATTTTCCATCGAACATTGGCTCGGGGAAATGTTGCCCCCAAGGGCCTGCTTCTCGTAACAACTGCGCAACAGGCAGCGTTATATCATTCGAGGTTAACTCACCATCACTCATCAAGGTGTTTTCTAAAATATCAGGGTCAACACAATCACGGATTGCGTTATCAAACAGTGTTGAGAACGTTGGAAAATCTTTTTCTGCTACTGACAACCCTGCCGCCATTGCATGGCCACCAAACTTAATAATCAATCCTGGATTTTTGGCATCAATCAACGCTAACACATCACGTATGTGCACGCCGGGTATCGATCGACCCGATCCTTTTAGCACACCACCATCACCGCTGGCAAAAGCAAACACTGGGCGATATAGTTTATCTTTAATGCGTGATGCCAAGATACCAACCACCCCCTGGTGCCAGCGTTTATCATAAAGCGTCACGCCCATATGTTCTTGCGCATCTGACAATGACAGCTGAGATAAATGGGTGAGCGCTTGTTTTTGCATATCGGCCTCTAAGGCGCGTCGCTCGTGATTCAAGACATCCAATTCATTCGCCATTTTTTTAGCGAGCACCTCATCTGTTGCGAGCAAACACTCAATGCCTAGCGACATATCGTCTAAGCGACCCGCTGCATTTAAGCGAGGCCCCACGGCAAACCCTAAATCAGATGCGACCATGCTTGCTTGATTTCGTTTACCCACTTCTAATAATGCAGAAATGCCAACGGAACATTGCCCAGCACGAATGCGTCTTAGACCTTGATAAACCAAGATGCGATTATTTTTATCTAAAGGAACAACATCGGCAACCGTGCCTAATGCGACTAAATCTAAAAATGATGTCATGTTAGGTTGGGTGATGTTTTTTTCTTTAAAATAATTTCGTGTTTCGAGTTCGCGACGCAATGCCAACATCACGTAGAACAACACGCCCACTCCGGCTAAATTTTTACTATCAAAGGTGTCACCCGGTTGATTGGGATTAACAATAGCATCGGCTTCAGGCAAATGATCGCCTGCCAAATGATGATCTGTTACCACGACTTGAATGTTATGCGCTTTTGCGGCCAACACACCTTCAATGCTACTGATGCCATTATCAACGGTAATAATTAAATCTGCATTTTTTTCAGCGACAAGCTCAACAATGGGTGGTGTTAATCCATACCCAAAATCGAATCGGTTTGGGACAATATAATCTACATGCTTCGCACCGAAGGCACGCAACGCTTTTAGTGCTAACGCAGAACTGGTTGCACCGTCGGCATCATAGTCACCAACGATCATAATATTTTTTTGAGCAATCAACGCGTCAGCAATGATGCTGGCGGCTTTTTCGATGTGTAGTAATTTTTTTGGGGAAAGCATATGTTGACAATCACGGTCAAGGTCAGACTTAGATTGCACATTACGCGCTGCATAAATACGCTGTAAAATGGGATGCTGTTGTTGAATAAAAGGGTCTTCTACAAGCTCCTTTTGCCAACGCTGAATCTTTTTCCTCACCTCGCCCTCTTTGCGATTATTTTAGCTTCTTACCCTGCAAACTGTTTAGATCTAAAAAAATACGACTCGGACGTGATCGTGAAATTATTTCACAAAAAAACAGAAACTGTCCACAAACCACTCTCATACTCTTTTACGTTATGATAGAATACGCTAACTTCTATCAACAAAGCAAAGATTTTATGGAACTCTCAAAAGACCCTGAGCAAACTGCATACCATATTAGCAGGCTTGAAACTGATTGCGTGATTATTAACAACGAGCGAATAACTCGTAGTATCATTATTACACCAAAAACACTCATCAAAGACTGGGCACCGCAATCAATTGAAGAACTCAAAAAAGAACACTTCGACATTTTGCTCGCACAAAAACCTGAAGTTGTTTTGCTGGGCACAGGCAAAAAGCATGTGTTGTTGTCAGCGAGCCTGTTAGCGCCGTTTTATGATCGCAATGTTGGTGTTGAAGTGATGCATAGCCTCGCGGCCTGCCAAACCTTCAACGTGCTGTGCGGTGATGATCGACATGTGGTTGCGGCGATTTTTTTGTCGTAACGCCTCACCTATGGAGTATTTCGTTGCTCCGGATCTGCATCGCGGCATATCTCTTCATCTATTTCAATGGTGCGATTCAGAGCTTGCGCATATCGTTTAGCTTGATAAGCAGCTCTTCCTAACAGTATCGTAGCGATACCATATAGCACAAGAAGAGGAACATAAAGATGACCTTCTTTTTGACAGTATTTTTCGGGTACTTCCACACAATTAATGCCTGCATTGAATATTGTGCTGTTAGCATATATCGCGGTTTGGCCAACGGGGCACAGTGCATTCCTCGTGTAATCTTCAAAAAATGCAGAATACTCATTACCACATGTTGTATTCGCATCGAATGCAGTTTGATTAAAGACAGCTGCATCGTAGTTTATCCAGTCGCCTAGCGTTAAATCCACTAAAAGGCTGTAAACCAACACACCGACAGTGTCTACCAAGGCTAAATGATAAAACAGTCTAAACTTATTGCGTGCACGGTTACTGTTAACAATCGATTCTTGCAATAAAACTTGTTTTGCATCATTGGAAACTTCAGCTGCCTTAGTTTCCAATGCGGGGAAAGTGTTTAGGGGGTGAGAAAATAGAGTAATCGACACAATGAGCGACAATGCAAACATTCCGCCAAACACATAAAACAACAAAGGTATGCTTGACCCTACATACTCATCAGGCGTATTGGCAGAATTCGAATTGACGAGGCTCTGCATTACTTCATAAACACCTAGTGTCATTTGCGCAAGAAAAGTCACCAATAAGGTATAAGTTGATGCTTTCCCAAAAATAACCATGCCTTTCCATAATTCTTCGGGCAACTGTGAATTTGAAGCTAATAACGGGCGCTCCAATTGAGGCATATTTGAAAGTCCTACACTCTCATGGTTTTTAGGGGCTACTGCTAGCATTTCTCATCCTTGTTTCTTTGAATCTAAGTGCAGCATTATAACCATAAATTCTTAACGCAACCTTAAGTTGTGCATCCTTTTAAAACAAGGGGATCAGGATGACGACGCTTCCGTCTCCGGCGAAAATGCGCAGCATTATCCGGGGTCCATTATAATCAAACCGACTCAATAAGAGGGATGACAGAATTTTACTTAAGTGCCGGCGCGCTACTCGTATATTGCGGTATTGCTTGCACTTCTTGTCTCTCGACTGAATCAAAAAACTTTCGTGTGCTTCTTGCCTGCTTTGACTTTGCGCCTTGCAAATCAAATTTTGCTAAAAACGTCAGTAAGTTTCCGTCGTTTGATTTTTGGAAGTTGGTCACGGCTTTATTAAAAGCTTCAACGGTATGGATAGAACTTACTTTTTCGCTTTGTTCCGCCACCACAGGCGCTACTTTTTCAGCAACCTCAACTGGCGTCATACCCAGTAAATCTTGCGCTTCACGCGCAGCGATATCTTTATGATTCTGCGCAAAAAAGCGCATAGAGTTTGTTGAATATTGTCTGTTTGTAGACATTTGCATTCCCCCCGAATTGCAATATTTTTCTTTATAATTTGAAGCATTATATCAGGTAGCGTCGAATAAACCTAGCAAAACCATGCGATTTTGTTGTTTTTGTAAACAATTATACCGTAAATGTAGACTCAACCCATTGATTTTATGTGGGCGCGCTATTCAGAATCGGGGTCTGAAGGAAAGACACGGATATATTCTATTTTATTGTCTTTAATCGCCGTCACTTCCAATGGATAGTCATTTAACGTTAAACAGTCGCCTGCAGCAGGGATTGTTTGAAGCACCTCGATCACAACGCCGCTTAATGTTTTTGGACCATCGGTTGGAAGCGACCACCCTGTCGCGCGATTAAACTCACGCACCGTTACCGATCCTTCAACCAGATAACTGCCATCAGGCTGCGCCTGCAAGTCATCTTCTGACACCGCAACCTCAGTTGAAAACTCACCCACAATTTCTTCTAGAATATCTTCGAGTGTCACCAGGCCTTGAATATCACCATACTCATCAACCACTAGCGCGCGACGTTTTTTTTCTTGCTGAAAGTTTAAAAGCTGCGTGTAGAGCGGCGTGCCTTCAGGTACGAAATAAGCAGGTTCCACTGCGGCCGTTAAGTTCTCAATATTAAACGATTTAGTTGCGAGCAAATGCAACGCTTGGCGCATGTGCAGCATTCCTTTCACATCGTCTAACTGTTTTTGATAAACAGGTAAACGGGTATGACCTGAACTCGTAATCTGCTTTTCCATCGCTTGCCAATCATCGTCTAGGTCAATCCCTTTAATTTCATTTCGCGGCACCATGATATCATCTACCGTTAAACGCTTTAAATCTAGGATGCCAAGCAACATTGTGGAATATTTTCCAGGCAACAAGGTCTTCGCTTCATTCACAACAGATCGCAACTCATCACTCGTTAAAGGATCGTGATGGTGCTTAGGCAGTTTCACGCCGACCAATCGCAACATGCCATTGACCAAGGCATTCACACACCACACTAAGGGGTAAAATATTTTTAACAGCAACATCAAAGGACGCGACACGATAAATGCAAATTCCTGAGCGTGCAACGCGGCAATTGTTTTGGGCAAGACTTCTGAGAAAATTAAAATAACAAGCGTCAATAAAATAGAGGCGATGAGAACGCCCTTCTGGCCAAACCACGTAATCGCAAGCATCGTTGCAATGGATGCCGCTAAAATATTCGCGAAGGTGTTACCGATGAGTATCACACCTAACAAACGATCAGGACGCGCCAGCAATCGAACAACACACTTTGCAGACTTAACGCCCCCACGGGCCAGATGCCGTAGGCGGTAACGATTGATGGCCATCATGCCTGTTTCAGACCCGGAGAAAAACGCAGAAATAAACACCAACAAGACTAAGGCGATAATAAGGTAACTTGCGCTCATTTTATTCAGGACTCTCTTACTGTAAAACCATTAACCTCAATGATACCACCGCATCACACACGACGCACCACTTTCGCAACAACCGGCTCTTTGGGGAACATCGTAATATAGAGCTCTCTAGGCAAAGGCTGGGTATTTTTCGACAAACGCTCCAAAGAGAAACGCTGCGTGATCATCGCCAAAATAAGCATTGCTTGACGCGTGGCCAACTGCTTACCAAGACAAACATGCGGACCTGTCGCAAAAGGAATATAGGCATGCTTATATATTTTCTTTTTATTCTCCCCCAAAAACCGCTCTGGGATAAAATCATCAGGCTGATCCCAATATTTTTCTAATCGCTGAATAACCGAGGGCATAATCACAAACCCTGCATCACGCGGGACTCTATACCCCATCAAGGTATCGGCTCTGACGGCAACACGCGGAAATGCCCAGACAGGCGGGTACAAACGCAAGGTCTCTTCCCACACTGCTCGCACGTAAGGCAAACTCTCCAAGTCATCTGCTGTAATTTCACGCTCACCCAATACGTTACGCACCTCAGCTTGCATTTTTTGAAAAATCTCAGGATGCTCCATCAATAAATGAAAACACCACGTCAACCCCGCTCCCGTTGTTTCATGTCCTGAAAGAATCGCGGTTTTACCCTCATCTCTCACCACATCCCACGGCATGTTGTGCTCAAGCAAAAAAGACAACATATCGTCAGGGCGATTATTCACATCACTGTGGGCATCTATACACTCACTCACATAGCGATCTATTTTCCATACTGAGTATCGAAAACGCAGGTACGTCGGCGTTGGGAAAAGGGCACTTAATACAAAAGGATAGCGCACGCCACGTTGCGCGGTATGGGTTGCTTGCACCAATTCACGCGCTTTTTCAGGCGCAAGATCGTCTCCCAAAAAATGCTTAGACACAACGGTCATCACTAACATCATCATATCATCGTAGAGATTCACAGGCGTCTTGTTCTTCGCACACGCATCCCAATACTCAAGAAAGGCGTTGGTCTTGTCGATTGTTTGGGCGGCATAGCCTTTGAGATAATCTGCGGTAAACAGTTTTTGTAACAGCTTGCGTCGCTCGAACCAGGTGTCAGATAGATTGGTTAACAAGCCTTCCCCCATTAAGCGACCGAAACGCTTGAACGGGAACTCTGCCTTTTTATAGGCATCACGATCACTCACCAAGATATGATGGACAACATCGGCATCAGCAACAAGATAATGGTCTGCTTTTTTATAGGCTTTAACAAAGGGGCCAAAGGTTCTGGCAATCAACAGCATCATGCTGACGGTATCTAAATGCTTGTGCTCACGCCAAAAAGCCGCAGGCACAACAACAATATCTGATTTATCCTTCTTCATAGTCCAACTGTAACGAGTGCTCGTCTTTGTCGCAAGCGTGATTTTTCGTTAAAAGTATTTTATACTGGCCGTCTTTTCATCAACGCTGGAAGACACTCATGTTTGAAAATTTATCAAATCGCCTAACCCGTACATTTAAAACACTTACAGGCCAGGGTAGGCTCACCGAATCAAACATTAAAGACACCTTACGGGATGTCCGCGTTGCACTTATCGAGGCTGACGTTGCGTTGCCTGTCGTTAAAATCATCACCAAACAAGTACAAGAAAAATGCATGGGCGAAGAAGTAATCAACCACTTAAAGCCTGGGCAAGCCTTCCTTAAAGTCGTTGAGAAAGAACTCATTGATATTATGGGCGAGAAAAATGAAGAGCTGAATCTTCAAGCCCAGCCTCCTGCTGTAATCCTAATGGCTGGACTACAAGGCTCGGGTAAAACCACGACCGTTGCCAAGCTGGCAAGACACTTAAAAGAGAAGTGCGATAAATCGGTCATGGTCGTGAGCTGTGACGTTTACCGACCTGCAGCGATTAAACAGCTTGAAACCTTAGCCGCGGAAGTCAATGTAACCTTCTTCCCAAGTGATACCAAACAAAAACCGGTAAAGATTGCTAAGAACGCCATCGAAACTGCTAAAAAAGAAGCGATTGACGTCGTTCTTGTCGATACAGCAGGTCGCTTGCATATTGACGCTGACATGATGACCGAGATCAAACAATTGCACGAAGCAACGGACCCTGTTGAGACCTTATTCGTTGTTGACGCCATGACCGGTCAAGATGCGGCCAACACTGCCAAAGTCTTCAACGACACATTAGAACTCACCGGTGTGATCATCACCAAAATTGACGGTGATGCGCGCGGTGGCTCTGCTCTCTCTATTCGTGAAATCACGGGTAAACCTATTAAGTTCTTAGGGGTAGGTGAAAAAACCACCGCTCTTGAACCCTTCCACCCTGAGCGCGTGGTCTCTCGCATCTTAGGAATGGGCGACATGCTGGGCTTAATCGAGCAGGTTGAGGATCAAGTTGATAAGAAGAAAGCGAAGAAGCTCGCCAAGAAAATCAAAAAAGGGAAAAGCTTCGATTTAGAAGATTTCCGCGATCAACTCCAGCAAATCAACAAAATGGGTGGTGTTGCCAATATTATGGGTAAAATTCCCGGCATGGGCGCCCTACCTGATGCAGCCAAATCTCAGGCCAATGAAGACACGTTCAAGCGCATTCAAGCCATTATCGGCTCAATGACAGCCAAAGAACGTCAATTCCCTCAAATTATTAAGGGCTCACGCAAGCGCAGAATCGCTAGAGGTTCAGGCACAGAGATTCCTGACGTGAATCGCCTATTAAAACAGTTCACCCAAATGCAAAAGATGATGAAAAAGATGTCTAAAAAAGGCGGAATGGCCAAAATGATGCGCGGAATGGGTGGGATGATGCCTGGCGGAAATGACGGCTTCCCACCCATGGGTTAACCGTTGATTTTAAGCGGTACATTCCTCAACAAAAGATGTGACATTAGCGATCATTTGGCTTACAATAGCCGCCTTTTGAACGATTAATTAGGCTTATTATAAGCGCACAGAGGACATAAGAAACATGGTAACAATTCGTTTAACACGCGGCGGAGCTAAAAAACGCCCTTTTTATCATATAGTTGCAGCAGATAGCCGACGTGCTCGCGACGGTCGTATTATCGAACGTTTAGGGTATTTCAACCCAATCGCTAAAGGCGGCGAAAAACGTTTAGAAGTTGCTCTAGAACGCTTTGCTTATTGGATGGAAAACGGTGCACAACCGTCAGACCGTGTTAAAAGCCTAATTAAAGAACACAAGAAAACAACTGAAGCGGCGTAACTGCCACTTGAATGCCGGTGCCATATGAAATCAACAGAGCCTGAAAATTTTATCGTTATCGGGACTGTTGGCACCGCATTTGGGGTAAAAGGCTGGGTGAAAGTCAATTCACACACCAACCCCAAAGACAATATTCTCGATTACACCCCCTGGTATATCAATACGAAGACCGGATGGGCAGCAATAGAAGTCGCCGAAAGGCGCGTACAGAGCAGCCACTTTGTGGCTCACTTTGTAGGATGTGATGATCGCGATACCGCCCTTGGGTTTACGCACAAAGAAATCGCTATTAAGCGAGATCAGCTGGCAACCCCCGATGAAGGCGAGTATTACTGGACGGATCTAGAAGGATTAGCCGTCATTGATCAAGCAGGCGCCACCTTAGGCACCGTTGATTACATCTTAGAGACAGGCGCTAATGATGTGCTGGTTGTTAAAGGGGAAAAGCCTTGCTTAATTCCCTTCTTAATGAACAAAACCATCATCAGTGTCGACTTAGAAAAGCAGTGCATTCGAGTAGATTGGGATGCAGATGAGTAAACTTTGGCTGGGCGTAGTCAGTTTATTCCCAGAAATGTTTAACGCACTCGGAGAAGGCATTCCGGGCCGTGTAATATCAAGTGAATTGGTCACACTCGATGTGTTCAATCCACGTGATTTTACAAAGGACGCACGCAAGACGGTAGATGATAGACCGTTTGGTGGCGGACCTGGCATGGTGATGACACCAGAGCCTTTAGTGAAAGCAATAGCGGCGGCGAAAGAAAAGGCGCCTAAAGACTCGAAGGTGATATTTTTATCACCCAAGGGAAAACGCTACTCGCAAGCCACTGCGGTAAACGCAGCAGCGAGCGAAGGATTAATTTTTGTGGCTGGTCGCTACGAAGGTATTGACCAACGCGTGATTGACGCCCACATTGACGAGGAATGGTCGCTTGGCGACTTTGTTCTCACAGGCGGCGAACTCGCCGCAATGGCAATGATTGATAGCATCATACGCTTATTGCCAGGAAGCCTGGGTGATGACGAATCGGCTTTATACGATTCCTTCATGCAAAAAGGTTGGTTAGACCATCCGCACTATACGCGGCCGGTTGAATTTGAGGGTCGCAAGGTACCCGCTGTTTTATTAAGCGGCAACCATAGCGAGATAGAAAGATGGCGGAAAAAAAAAGCCTTAGGGCAGACATTTTTAAAACGCCCAGACTTAGTGGATTTAAACACACTAACATCTGAAGAAAATGATTTATTAAATGAGTTTAAGAAAGAGTTAGGAGAAACATCATGACAATGCGTACACCAATTATTCAAGAGATTGAAGACGCACAAATGCAAAAAAGCATCCCTTCTTTTGCGCCCGGCGATACCGTGGTTGTACAAGTAAAAGTTAAAGAGGGTACCCGCGAACGTTTACAGGCCTTTGAAGGCGTTGTAATCGCAAAACGTAACCGCGGATTAAACTCTGCTTTTACTGTTCGTAAAATCTCTCACGGTGAAGGCGTTGAACGTGTGTTTCAAACATACAGCCCACTCGTTGACAGCTTAGAAGTTAAGCGTCGTGGTGACGTTCGTCGCGCTAAGTTGTATTACTTACGTGAATTAAGCGGTCGCGCTGCTCGTATTAAAGAAAAGCTTCTACGCAAAACGGCGACTACAGCGGCTCCTAAGAAAGAAGCCCCTGCTAAAGCAGCACTCGTTGCAGCAAAGCCTGAAGACGATAAAGGCTCTACTGAAGCGTAAGCTCTTTTTCCAAGGCATTGGAAAACAAAAAACCCGGCAATTGCCGGGCTTTTTTTGTCTGCACGGGTATTGCTGAATAAACCAAGAGTCGTCTCGCCCACCTGTAGGTGAGGGTACAATCTAAAAAAAAGAGATCAAAAAAAAGCCCGGCAATTGCCGGGCTTTTTCCTAGCAGCAGAAGCGGCTTGATTTGCTGCTCTGCTCATCCTCATCAAGATTCACATCGGATGGCAAATAAGCACCGCCCTGATCTTCACGAATCCCACTTTCTTCTTCGCGTCTGGACTGCACAATCCAAGAAGCCGCTTTTTCTGATAGGCACCCTGTCATAAAACGCAATGGCGGCCTAACGAAGACTTTTCGAGTTGCTATCAATGACGCAATCGCTGCCAAACCAATACAAGTATCAACAAGCGCAAGCCCGCCTCCACTTTCAAGACCAAACTTATTTTGAATATCTTTAGAAAGCAAGCAAGCTGAAACAACAGTGATCGCAGCGCCCGCATGCAATGGATTTTCCAATCTGAACATTCCTACAAACGTGCTGGCGACATTCTTAAATTTATCACAAACAGTTGCAGCAACGCTTTTAGGAGGAACGACAAAGGCCTGACGTTCTAAGTCTGAGTTTAGCAAGGTTGAAACCCTACCAATAACAGCAAGCCTTGCTTGGACCTTCTTTAACGCCTGTTGATTTTTTGATGGAAGAGCACTTTCCTCATCGTCACCAACTTGAGTATACCCAGGTTTCTGGCCACCAGAATTAAGTTCTTTATTAACAGCGCCCTTTAAAGACAGCTCATCCTTTAGTAATTTCGCGCGTTCTTGGGCATTGTCATCAGCAGCCCCCGACAAAGGGTCATTCATACTGCTATCATTCACGCTTCGCTTGCATGGGGAACACAAGCATTGCTGAAGAAGCAAGGACATCGCTGTCACCACAGGAAAGACAACGGCATACATTAAAACTGTTACAGCAGCAACATCAGCGCTATGCTCTGTCACCGTGCACATATTTGTGCGTAAATCTTTATCTTGACCGCAATCGGCCAAATAGCTCACCAGAAATTCTGGCGCGGTGTTTGTGAACACATGAATCGAGGAAAACAAAGTTAAGGTGGCGCCAAACGCAGCATACCCGTGAAATGCAGAATGGTATTCATTACTAACTGACTGTCTCATACTTGATAGCATATTAACTTCTCCCTCTAATCCATTTATAAAAAAATGAATATTACAGAAGAAAGCTTAAGGGAATCTTAAGGGGTATCTGTTTACGATATTTTACCGTAAATAAATTATCTTTTCGCTTTAAAAAACTCTCGCAGTGTTTTTTTACACTCATCTTCAAGAATTCCGCCTAAAATGTCTACTCGATGATTGAAAGACGTTGTTGATAAATGCTTTTGCGCTGCGCCCACTTTAGGGTCGTAGGCACCAAACACCAAACGAGCGATTCTCGCATGCACGATAGCACCCATACACATCAAGCAAGGCTCTAAGGTCACATATAAAGTAGTATCAATTAAACGGTAATTCTTTAGCTTTTTTGCTGCTTCGCGCATTGCGACAATTTCCGCATGCGCTGTGGGATCATGTTTGGTTATAGGCTGATTCCAGGCTTCAGAAATAACGTCGCCATCATAAACGACAACTGCACCGACGGGCACCTCACCGACCGCTCTTGCCTTAGCAGCACAAGCGAGCGCTAAGCGCATATAGTCTTCGTCGGCTCGCATTTATTCCCACTCAATGGTGGCAGGTGGCTTATGTGACACGTCGTAAACAACACGCGACACACCTGTCACTTCATTAATAATGCGACTTGAAACAGTTTGCAGTAAATCACGTGGCAAATCGGCCCAGTTTGCTGTCATAAAGTCGGTTGTTTCAACAGCGCGCAAGGCAATCACATAACTGTAATCACGCGCATCCCCTTTCACCGCGACAGATTTCACAGGCAAGAAAACAGCGAAGGCTTGACTGGTTTTTTCGTAATAACCTGAGCGAGTTAATTCCTCAATAAAGATAGCGTCTGCTTCACGCAAAATTTCAGCGTATTCAACCTTCACTTCTCCTAAAATACGTACACTCAAACCAGGCCCTGGGAACGGATGGCGATAAACCATTTCACGTGGCAAGCCTAACTCAACACCTATTTTACGGACTTCGTCTTTAAACAATTCACGTAAAGGCTCGACTAATTTCAACTGCATTCTTTCAGGTAAGCCACCCACATTGTGATGCGACTTAATTACATGCGCGTTACCGTATTTCGTGGCGGCTGATTCAACCACATCAGGGTAAATGGTGCCTTGTGCCAACCATTTAATGTTTGATAATTTTTTCGATTCTTCTTCAAAAATTTCAATAAACAAATTGCCGACGATCTTACGCTTGCCTTCAGGGTCAGACTCCCCTTTCAACGCATTTAAAAACCGTTCGCGTGCATCAACAACAATTAAGTTTAAGTGCCTGTGTTCCGAAAAAATTTCTTCGACTTGTCGCGCCTCATTTTTTCGAAGCAAACCGTTATCCACAAAAACACACACCAGTTTATCACCAATTGCTTGATGCAATAACGCTGCTACAACCGACGAATCAACACCGCCTGATAAACCCAACAAAACTCTGTCACTGCCAACTTGCTTCTTAAGCGCTTTCACACTGTCTTGCGCGATATTTTTAATCGTCCACGTAGCCTCACAACCACAAATATTCATGACAAAACGTTCCAACATACGATCACCTTGCGGTGTATGCGTTACCTCGGGGTGAAATTGAACGCCATAATATTTTTTCTCATCATTCGCAATACCTGCAATAGGTGCACCATCACTGCTTGCCATCAATTCGAAACCGACTGGCAGCTCTGTTACGCGATCACCATGACTCATCCACACACGTAACAACGGCTCGCCTGTTTCAGACATACCATCTTCGATGTCTTTTAACAAAAGTGATTCGCCCAACACTTTAATCGCTGCGTCACCAAACTCACGATGATCCGACGGCAACACGCCCCCGCCCAACTGTGACGCCATGGCTTGCATACCATAACAAATGCCTAACACCGGACAACCCAGATCAAACACTGCATCAGGAATGCGTGGCGACTCACTCATCGATACACTTTCAGGCCCACCGGATAAGATAACGCCCATGGGTGAAAACGCTTGGACATCTTCTGAGGTGACTGTGAACGGTAGAATTTCACAATACACGCCGATTTCACGTACGCGTCTTGCAATTAATTGTGTGTATTGAGAACCAAAATCAATGATTAAAATTCGTTGACTGTGAATATCGATTTGCATGTTGTTCCTTATTAAGAATCTATTTGATAGTTTGGCGCTTCTTTTGTGATGCGAACGTCATGCACATGACTCTCCTTCACACCTGCGCTTGAAATTTTAACGAACTGTGGCCTTGAGCGCATAACCTCAATGTTCGCACAACCGGTATAACCCATTGCTGAACGCAGACCACCCATAAGTTGATGAACAATTGCTAACATCACACCTTTATAAGGTACGCGGCCTTCAATACCTTCTGGCACTAACTTTTCAAGCCCATCGTCTTTGTCTTGGAAGTAACGATCACTGGAACCTGCCGACATTGCACCCAACGAACCCATACCGCGATAGGCTTTATAGGTGCGGCCTTGATAGAGCTCAACCTCACCTGGTGACTCTTCTGTTCCGGCCAACAAACTGCCGACCATGACAACAGAAGCGCCCGCTGCAATGGCTTTTGCTAAATCGCCTGAGAAACGTATACCGCCATCAGCAATAACGGGAATGTTCTTTCCTTTTAAGGCTTCACTAATGTTATGCACGGCCGTTAATTGCGGCACACCCACACCGGTTACAATACGTGTTGTGCAGATTGATCCAGGACCAATCCCCACTTTAACAGCATCCGCTCCCGCCTCAACCAGCGCAAGCGCTGCATCGGCCGTGGCAATGTTGCCACCAATCACTTGCATATCAGGATAAGTATCTTTCACCCAACGAACACGATCTAAAACACCTTTTGAATGCCCATGCGCCGTATCGACAACAATCACATCAACGCCTGCGGCGACTAACGCGTGAATACGTTTTTCTTCTTGCGTACTGGTGCCAACCGCAGCGCCCACAAGCAAACGCCCTTGAGCATCTTTGCTTGCATTGGGTTTTTCAGTCACCTGTAAAATATCACGCACTGTCACCATGCCACGCAATTGAAACGCATCATTAACAACCAACACTTTTTCAACACGATGATCCCGCAACAAGGTCACGACATCATCTCGAGAAAAACCTTCTTTCACTGTGACGAGCCTTTCTTTTGGCGTCATCACTTCGGTTGCATCAACCGATAAATCTGTTTGGAAACGTAAATCACGATTTGTCACAATACCAACAAGTGAGCCATCGGCTTCAACAACTGGCAGTGCGGAAAAACGGTTTTCTTTTTGTAGAGCTAAAATTTCATTTAACGTGGTGGTGGGTAAAATGGTCACTGGATCTGTGACAACCCCGTTTTCGAATTTTTTAACGCGCATCACTTCTTTAGCTTGCGCCTCTGCTGACATGTTTTTGTGGATGATGCCGATACCGCCTTCACGGGCCATGGCAATCGCCAACCGTGATTCGGTGACCGTATCCATAGCAGAAGAGCAAAGGGGGATATTCAGTGAAAGGGTTTGGGTGAGCTGGGTCTGTAGAGCCACCTCTCTGGGCAAGACTGAAGATTCCCCAGGCACAAGCAAGACATCATCAAACGTTAAAGCTTCTTCTAAAAAACGCATCGTTCATGAACTCCTTGCCAATAAATTAACGAAGAATTGTACGCGGAACTGGCCACAGACACAACACTTAATTGGCCGAAACATGAACATTTCTTAGAAGCAAGCAACTGATCTACTGTGAGGCGCTTAACTTGCTCGTCATTATGGTGACCGCATGCTCGATATGCTCTCCCAACAGGCGCATAGCCTCATCTTTCTTACGGCCGATAGTCACATCCACAATGCGCTCAATTGAATCAATGGCGTCTTTAAATGACTGACTGTCCGCTGAGGAGTAAAAGCAGAGATAACGATAACGCTCGCTGCGATCAAGCAATAAACGCTGCACACAAAGCAGGTTTTTAAGTGGGCAGGCTGACATTAGCGCCGTATAGAAGTGCATTTTGCGCTTATGCCAAGTGGCAACATCCTCTTTAGCATTGTCTGAGAATGAAGGTGCCTGACGTCGCATGCAATGAAAAGCAGACAATATCTCAGCTTCCCAGTGCTCATCACCCGCTTCAATCGCCAACCCTAGGGTCATAGTGTCGATTTTAATACGCGTTTGATACATATCATTAAGGTCTTCTACGGAAACAGGCGCGACCGTAAAGCCTCGCTGAGGCTCAGAAACAACATAACCCGTTGCAGTCAGCTTACACAACGCCTCACGAATGGGGCTTGTACCGCCTTCATAGCGCTCTTTAAGATTGCTCATCAATAACTTATCGCCCGGCTTAAAGACACAGTCTAATATATCTTGGCGTAACTCATTGAAAACACTCTCGCTTAGGGTTGTTGCTTGCTCTGCCATATCAATCTCATTGCTCTAAAACGGAAGTATACAATGATAATACAGGAATGCACAATATTCAAACCTTTGTCGATATATGTGAATAATATCGATATTATCTTTATTTATTGATTGGCATGGCGCAAAATAGACTTATAGCTCAACAGGATCTCAATATGCGCAACAATTCACCCTTCACTACCCTCACACTCATCGCCTCCATGAGCCTGGCGATGTTTACCGTTTCTTACAACAGCACGGCGATCATGAATATTCTTGTGATCATGCGCGAGCAATTACACCTCTCCGTCAATGGACAACAATGGGCCGCTAACATTTATATGGTCTTAACTGCCTCCTTTATCATCGTTGGCAGCCAAATCAGTGACCGGTTTGGCAGACGACGTATCTTTATCACGGCTGCTATCGTGTTCGCCATCGCTTCTGTCATCATCGCTTGCGCGCATGATTTAACCCAGCTGTTAATTGGACGCGCCTTTCAAGGTATCGCCGCTGCGTTTATTGCTCCAGGCTCATTAGCCATCCTAAAAGCAAACCTCCCGCCTGAAAAGATCGGCCGCGGTATCAGCACATGGACAGCAGCTATTGGACTAGGCCTTGCCTTAGGGCCCACGCTCGGCGGCGTCATCTCCGAACTTTCTTCGTGGAGAATGGTTTTCGCAGGCAACTTACTTTTTCTCACCATTAGCGTTGCACTAATTAGATTACTGCCTTGCACACAACAGCTCGTCAAAACACGATTCGACAAAGCCGGTCTCATTTTATTAATTGGCGGACTGCTACCGATCATGACAGCATTAATGCAAACTAAGGTCTGGGGATTAACCAGCCCGCTTACACTTAGCCTACTTTTCGTCGGCTCTATTTCTTTAGTCACATTTGCCGTTGTTGAGCTTAGAATTAAAGCGCCCTTAATTCGCTTTTCCCACTTCAAGAATAAACACTTTCTTGCCAGCAATCTTAGCAATGCGACCACTTTTTTCGCGGTTGTTTCTATACTGTTTTTCTTCAACATTTATTTTCAAAACATCTCCCTCTTGAACTTCACGCCATTAGAAGCAGGACTTGCCTTATTACCACTGAGCTTGGCGATGTTCACCATTACTTTTTTCATACCGACACTCATTAAAACCGTTGGCTATAAACGATTATTATCAACCAGCATGCTCGTTATGGCGCTTAGCCTTTTCTGGTTTTCTTTCATTGACGTGAACACACATTATCTGAGCCTAGTGCCCGCGCTCACACTACTAGGCACCACCGTAGGCATAGCTTTATCCGCTTCACCCGCATTGGGCTTAAGTCAATTTGAAGCGCACGAAGCAAGTGAGGCTTCTGGTATTTTAAACACGTCAAATTATTTAGCGGCTGTGTTAGCGGTCGCAATCGGGGGGATTTTATTTCAATGGGGCAACAATGTCATGATCACATACATTACTCAAACAGGTGAGCTTTCAACGGCACACTTGCAAATGATCATCAACTCACACGCAAACACGCTCTCTGAACTCCTTGCGCAGTTCCCTGCTAACTTTCAAGATAGCGTATCGCTTGCAAGCGCTGAGTTACCGTTAGAGGGCTTTAAATTTGTGATGTTCTTTACTGGCTTGCTCGCATTATTTTCGAGCGTCGTGTCTATGCGTTTTATAAAAACTAAATAAATTATTTGATTCTAGGTGCTACCCTCTCACTCATGTCAGGCACTGGGATTTCTTCATTCGTAAAAACCGTGTTTATCTCCGAAAGGGATTGCTGGAATTCTTTAAGCAAGCGCTCATTATTCTCAAGATAATTTTCAAACCAGATTATTTCGGCGATAATTTTAGGCGTTGAGGTTACTGCGCGAAGACGGGCCAATTGTGTTGTGCAAATCCCAATATTTTTTTGCGCCTTTCGCACCTCATTCTGCAGACGGCTGACAGAATCAATATAACCCACTTGTAGGCCTGCAATTTTTTTAGCCTGCTCAGCCTGCGCTTTTTTTGCATACAACCCAGCAAGAGGCAAGCTAGCAGCGCTACGGGAATCTTCGGTCTTTTTTTGCTCGGCCAACACTGTAGAACCTCCTTTAATTTTTCGCCCTAATGGCTGATTGTTATTTTTATAATCGCATTCTAACACCTGATAAGGGCTTTGCAAGATGAAATCAAAAACCGCACCTTTGCGCTGGCAATTTGTTCAATAAGTCGCAATAATGGATCAACAGTTATCCAGGGAGACAGGTATGCCGTCAGAATCAGGAAGTCGCAAGTGGTTTATTCTTGTCGCGATGTGCCTCAGCATTTTCACCATCGCTTTTAACAGCACCGCCATTATGAATGCAACCGTCTCAATTCGAAATGAGTTAGACTTAACCACAACCACCTTGTCCTGGGTTATCAACGCTTACCTACTCACCACCGCTTCCTGCATTATCATCGGCGGACAATTCAGCGATCTCTACGGCCGTCGTAAAATGTTTTACTTAGGCGCCGTCATTTTCTTAATCGCATCCATACTGATCGCAACCGGACAAAATTTTGAAATGTTATTGCTAGGCCGCATACTCCAAGGACTTGGTGCAGCCTTTATCACCCCAGGCACACTCGCCGTCGTTAAAACAACATTCTCTGAAGAAGAAGACGCTTATGCTATCGGCATGTGGAGTGCTGCAATTGGTCTAGGCTTTGCACTGGGTCCAACCATGAGCGGCATCATCACTGACTTTATTGATTGGCGCTATATCTTCTGGATTAATGTGCCCATATTATTAACAGCCATTATAATCGTCTTTATAAAGGATAAATCCAAACATGTTGCCAACAAGAAAAATGCACATCTCGACATCCTCGGTCTCTTCTTGTTAATTGCTGGAATCTTACCTTTCACCCTCGGACTCATTGAGGGCAACAACTGGGGTTGGAATAGCTACGCCACTATCGGCCTCCTCATTGCAGGGCCAATCTTGCTGGTTGTTTTTTGGCAAGTTGAAACACACATCAAACACCCCCTCGTCCACTTTGAAGATTTTGAAAAAAAAATCTATGTTGCTGGCAACATCGCAATGGGGACAACCGTCTTCGTCATCATGACGGTTTTATACTTTATCAACATTTACATGCAAACTCCGGTCTTACTGAACTTCACGGCAATCAAAGCCGGTATTTACATGCTCCCCTTTAGCGGCGGCATGTTCATTACTTCTTCTTTTTGTGCTTCAAAGCTCACCAGCGGGCTTGGATTTCGCCTCCCGATTTCCGTTAGTTTTTTTGCAATGAGCATCGCATTTGCCTGCATGAGCCTAATAAACCTTAACACTGAATATTGGGAGCTTGGGATCGGCTTACTCGTCATTGGCGCAGGCACCGGGATTGCATTTTCATCTGCCCCCAGCCTCGGCATGAGTGCCATGCCTGATGAAAAAGCAGGCGAAGCCTCTGGTGTGATCACAACCGTTAACTACATTTGCGGTGTCGCTGCTATCTCAATTGGGACCATACTTTTCCATCACTACGGGATTAAAACAGTCCATCGGATTATTAGCACCTTTTACTTTTCAAAAATACAAATCCTCCAAGTGAACGAAATATTACTAGGTGACAATAGCGCTTTAGGTGTACTATTGGCCAGCGCGCCGGCAGTGAAAAGCAAGCTCATCGTACAGGCGCTACAATCTGGGGGATTAGCGAGCTTATCCAGCGTTATGCTCATGGGCTCTATCGCTACGCTAATCTGTGCCGTTGCTTGTTTTCAACTTATACCAAAGACACATGGAAAAAAATAAAGAAACAATATACTCGGTTAGCCAGCTCAACTTCCTAACACGCACAACGATGGAAAAAAATTTTCCACGCATCCATGTGGAAGGCGAAATTTCAAACTTTGTATGCCCGAGCTCCGGGCACTACTACTTCACACTCAAAGATGAAAAAGCACAAATACGTTGCGCCATGTTCCGCGGTCAAAACAGACGTTTGCGATTTACCATGGAAGACGGCATGCAGATTGTATTAAAAGCAAAGGTCAGCATTTATGAAGGTCGAGGTGACTACCAACTCATCGTCGACTCAGCGCAAGAAGCGGGCGATGGAAAATTACAACGTGCGTTCGAAGCATTAAAAATAAAACTTTCCGAAAAAGGATTATTTGATGCCGACAGAAAAAAAGCGCTGCCAGACTTTATTGAAACAATTGGCGTCGCCACATCATCTACCGGGGCCGCAATACGCGACATTTTATCAGTCTTAAAAAGACGTTTTCCTGCTATGCGCGTCATCATTTACCCCACACTCGTTCAAGGCAACGAAGCCGCAGCCGACATCGTCAATGCAATCCAAGTTGCCAACAAACGCAAAGAGTGTGATGCGCTTATTCTTGCCCGCGGTGGCGGCTCGCTTGAAGACTTATGGCCATTTAATGAAGAAGCGGTTGCAAACGCTATCTTTGAAAGCAAACTTCCGATCGTTTCAGGGGTTGGACACGAAACCGATGTGACCATCGCAGACTTTATTGCCGATGTTCGCGCGCCCACACCTTCAGCCGCAGCGGAAACCGTGAGCCCAAACTTAAGTGAGTGCTTACGCAATACAACATCACTCTTCAAACTCTGCATTGCGGCGATCCACAATGCGTTATCACAACGTTCACAAGAACTCGATTGGGTTACAAAACGCTTGCGCTTGCAACACCCCGAACAACAACTGCGTGAACAAAGCCAAACGCTCGATCAACTCGATGCGCGA